>NZ_CAXTGZ010000198.1:0-9816 GCF_964243625.1 uncultured Caballeronia sp. | reverse complement strand
CGGCGTTTTCAATGCGCGAAAGTTTTTTCCGTGACCGGCTTGAAGAACGGCACGGCATTGCGACAATCGTCCCCGATACCGCAGAGCAGGCGACCGTTCACGACATCATTTATCGCGAGTTGTGTCTTGGGATCGTGACGGAAGAATCCCGCAAGCTTTATCGCGATGTCATTCACGGGCTGGCAGCACGCGGCGCCGAAGCAATCGTACTGGGATGTACGGAAATCATGCTGCTGGTAAAAGCCGAGGACAGCCCTGTCCCTCTGCTCGATACCACCACGCTCCACGCCCGCGCTGCCGTCGACTTCTCGCTCGCGTAATGCCTTAGTGCTCGCGCCTGTGCGTAAATACGCGCGGACGGACGGCCTCGATCACGGCCTCGGGCAGAACTTGATGTAAGGTACGCACGGTGAAGTCGAGGTCTTCCATGGCGACGTCGAATACAAGGCGGAGGTCGTCGTGATCGCGCGAAGCCTGGCTCACGTACACGCCGAGCGGCGAATGAAAGAGGCGGCGAATGCGCTCACGCGCCGCCTCATCCTGCTTGCTGCGCAGTACCGCCGACAGATGAACGCGCGAAACACAGGGCGCGGCAGTGCTTTGGCGTTCCGCCGAATTGTTGTTATTCGCCGGGCCAACGATTCTTTCGAGTACAAGGTTCATGACGCTGCAAGCTCCTCTGTTCGGGATGACTTGCAGCGTATCTTTTTGCGCGTAAACAACGCGTCAAGATTTCCGGCGTCGCCGTATAAATTGCTTAGTCGATGCCGTTGAAGACCGCATCGTCAGGACCGATATACGCGGGTGCTCGCCAAGCAGCATCGCGCATCGAGTGCTGGACCTGTCCTTCCACGCCGAGCAACACCGCGAAAATCGCCATGCGCACGGGGATGCCGTTATCGGTTTGACGGAAGATCGCAAGCCTCGGATCGTGGTTGAGGTCGACGCTGAGATCGTTGGCGCCGGGGCGGCCGTCACGCGGCAGCGGGTGCATGATCAAGGTGTCAGGCCCGCACACGCTTTCGACCAGGGCCTGATTGATCTGGAAATCAGGCGTGTAACCTTCGATGGATTCATCGGCGAAGCGCTCTTTCTGAATGCGCGTTGCATACACCACGTCCGCGCCTTTGAGACCTGCGTGCAGGTCGCTCGTCTGCTCGACCACATGATCGCCGCGCGTGATCTGATCGAGGATGGACGTGGGCATTTCGAGCGATGCCGGCGAGATCAACGTAAATTTAAGTCCGCGATACAGCGCCAGCAGCTTCGCGAGCGAATGCACGGTGCGGCCGTATTTGAGGTCGCCGACCATTGCGATATGCGAGCCGTCGACAATCTTCCCCACGCGTGAAAACTCGCGCTGGACCGTGTAGAGATCGAGCAGCGCCTGGCTCGGATGCTCGCCGGGGCCATCGCCTGCGTTGATCACGGGAACGTTGGTCGCGCGTGCGAATTCAGCCACCGATCCTTTCTCGGGATGGCGCACGACGAGCGCGTCCGCATAGCCGCTGATCACGCGGCTGGTGTCATAGATGGACTCGCCTTTTGCCATCGATGAAAACGTGAAGCCCGTCGTGTCGCATACCGAACCGCCCAGCCGGCAGAACGCCGCGCCGAAGCTCACACGTGTGCGGGTGCTGGCTTCGAAAAACAGGTTCGCGAGCACTGCGCCTTCCAGGACGCGCGTGATTTTTTGACGCCGCGCGATGGGTTGCATGGTGTCCGCGACCCGGAACAGCGCTTCGACGGAATCGCGCGAAAACTGATCGACGGAAAGCAGGTGCGGTCGTCCCTCGTGCAGAATGGAAGGTGACTGTACGCGTTGCGTATACTCATCGTCAGTGGGCGTTCGCTCCAGGATCTCCATGACGTAGCGGCTGGCGATTTCCGGCATGGCGCGCGATTCAGCGGATTCGTCCGGAAGCAGCCATGTGTCCAGTGCCCGCCGGGCCACGCCAATCCGGTTTGCAAAGGCATCGCGCGTCATGTTAAGCCGCCGCATGGCGTCCCGAAGCAGAGTTTGTTGTTGCAGATGCATGTCGGACGCTCCCGGGGGTTATATACGCGCTGCGTATATTAAATCACTCGCCGAAAAGGTGCAACACGACCTCGCGGCTATGTGAAACGCGGCGGTGTTCGAACAGGTAGATGCCCTGCCAGGTGCCGAGAACCATGCGGCCCGCGCTCACCGGTATGGAAAGCTGGACTTGGGTGAGCGCCGTTCTAAGATGCGCGGGCATGTCGTCGGGGCCTTCCGCGTCGTGTACATAGCGGCCCGGCTCTTCCGGCGCAATGTCCGCGAAGAATTGTTCGAGGTCGGTGCGCACGTCGGGATCGGCGTTTTCCTGTATCAGCAGCGACGCCGATGTATGTCGGAGGAACACTGTCAGCAGCCCGGTCTGGATGCCTTGCTGGTCGATCCAGCTGCGAATGTCGCGGGTAATTTCGTGCAGACCGCGCGTGCGCGTGGTCACGCCCAGATGGTGGAGCGCCTGTTTCATGCGGATGTCTCCAGAGGAAAGTGCGCGACGCAAGAAAGTCGTCGCGCTTGCCTCCGGAGTTTACCGGCTCATGCAGAGTGGCACAGGCGAGGCCGCTCATTCGCTCAATGGCCGAAGTAGATCGATTGCGTTGCTTGATCCGGCGCATGGTCAGCGCGTGCGCCCGATGCCGACATGCTGCCGGTGGACGATCCATACGACGTTGCCGCCGCGCCTTGTTGCGACCAGACTTTCTGTTCGGCGGCCTGGATATCCTGCGGGTAATTGACGTTTTCGCCGCCGGGGCTATAGCCGGCCTTTTCGAGCTGAACGAGTTCGGCCTTGACCTGTGCGCGCGTCACTGGAGCGTTGCTCTGGGCAAACGCGAAAGCCGGTGCAGCCAATGCCGATGAAAGAACCAATGCGGAGATAAGGAATTTGTTCATGATGACCTCAATAAATAATTAGTGATCCGATGTATTTGCCAGGTTGCTACGGATGTTGCGTGGTACTTCGTTGCGGGACTTTCAGTTTGCTTCGCTTGCGTTTGCCGGGGGCGTGCTTGCCACTGTGGTGTTCGATTGCTCTTGAGCAAGACGCGTCTTCTGTTGTTCTAGCTGGTGCGCGAAGATCGGATTGACATCGGGGTACGAGGTATCCGTCACGAAGTCGCGGCCGTCTTTCTGTGCCTGGATCAGTTCCTGATAGACCTCGGCGCGGGTCTTGGTTTGCGCAAATGCATTGGCTGAAGCGATTGTCGCGATAGCTACGAGGGCAATGGCGAGGGCTTTCATGTTCTTCTCCAGTAGAGGTGTTTCGTTGCGGTGTGTACTGGAGAGAACCCCGGAAGGGGCAGGGATATTCCCGATAAAGCGGATTATTTTTTGCCGGAAAAAAATTTGAATACGAGTGGAATAAGCTGCAATGGATGGTGTTTACGCGGTCAGGGACGCTTTTGTTTTCAGTTAGGCGGCTGTTTTGGCGCGAAACCTGAAACAATGTGCAGACGGAATAAAGCGCATGAAACGGTGTTCGCCTCCATACCGACAGCAACTCGAATCGATCATGTCCATAGTAAAACCACCTTCGGAACCCCGGCTCTCAGAGTCCGACGTCCAGGCTTACGCCGACGGCATGCTCGATCCGGTGCGCGCTGCCAGCGTTCAAAGCTATTTGAAAGACCGTCCCGATGAGGCGCAGCGGGTCGCTTTCTATGGGCGGATCAACCAGCAAATGCAGAGTGCCTTTCATGAACCCATGGACGAAGCGTCGCTGCCCAGATCCGCACCGCGGGTATCGAAGCGCCGTATCAGCGCGTATTTGATAGCCGCCTTCGCTGCGCTGGTGCTGGTGGCGGGCGGACTGTTCGCATTCGACATCTCCGATTCTGCGCTCGATAATGCATCGATCATGGCGCTCGAACAGGCGGTCGCGGTGCAGGACATGGCGACCGGCGCGAGCGGTTATGTAAGCTCGGCGAAGGCTTTGGCGGATGCGCCGAACTTGTACGTCGTAGGCTTTCACCCGACTGCGAGACGCGAAATGCCGGTGGGCCCGTTGGCATCGGCAACCGAATATGTGTATCGGAACGCGACGGGCGAGGCCGCTGTCATGCTGATCGCGCCCGGCATCATGGCAAAACCGCAACCGCAGTGGAAAGCAAATCGGGTAGGCGAGACGCGTTTGCTGGCATGGACTGCGGGCGGCAGGCGCTACGTGCTGGCGGGTCGTGCAAACACGCGCGGGCTGATGCGCGCTGCGGATCTGATGACGGGCAATTGAACTCAACGCATAAAAAAGCCGGATGACGGGAATAACCCGCGACCCGTGGTGTTAGCCCATTATTCGCAGCGGCGTTTCAGGTCCAGCGTCCGCATAAGCTTACAAAATGAGGAAGGCCCATGGGCGTCCGTGACGAGTTAATGGAACATGTGCCGCGATTACGCCGATATGCGCGGGCGCTGATCAACAACCGCGATCTCGCCGACGATCTGGTACAGGACACGCTTGAACGCGCGCTCCGCCATACGGAGAAGTTCCAGACCGGCACGGACATGCGCGCGTGGCTTTTTACGATCATGCATAACGTGTTCGCGAATCAGGCCCGTCGCGCCGGGGTAAAAGCGGTGCATGTCTCAGTCGATGACGAGAACATAAACGAGCGTGAATTCGCGGTCGCCGGTACGCAGACGCAGTCGCTTGAAATGCGCGATCTGGACTTCGCTTTGCAGCGCTTGCCGCTCGATCAGCGTCAGGTCGTGCTGCTCGTGGGACTGGAAGAAATGAGCTACGCGGATGTTGCGCAAGCGCTGGAAATCCCGATCGGGACCGTCATGTCGCGTTTATCGCGCGGGCGTGAGAGATTGCGCGCGCTGATGGCAGGCGCCCAACCCGGCGCAAAATTACAGGTGGTGCGATGAGCGAACAACAAACACCGATTACCGAAGACGAAATTCACGCATATGTGGACGGGTCGCTGGCGGAGCACCGTCGCGAGGAAATCGATCGGCTGCTGGAACACGACGAAGCGCTCGCCACCAAGATCAGCGATTACTTCTCGCTGAACAGCATGTTCCATGACCGCTATGACCGCGTGTTGAGCGAGCCCGTGCCGCAACGGCTGTTGCCGCCCGAACGCAAACGCTGGCGCGATGCCGCCAACTGGCCGCAATTCGCCGGCATGGCGGCGGCGCTTGTCATAGGCGTGGGCATTGGCGTGGGCGGCATGATGGGCAACGTCGGAGGCCGTGCGCTGATGCCCGGCAGCGGTGGTGGCGTTCACGTGGAGCGCGCGAGCTTTACGCCGGGTGAGCAGTTCGCGCGTCAATCCGCCGTTGCGCACGTGATGTATGCACCCGAAGTGATGCGGCCGGTCGAAGTCGGGGCGGATCGCGAGCAGGAACTGGTGACGTGGGTATCGAAGCGGCTTGGTACGGATGTGCGTCCGCCGATCCTGACGCGCGTCGGCTTCGAACTGATGGGCGGCCGTCTTTTGCCCGGCGACGATGGTCCGGTCGCGCAGTTCATGTACCACGACGCAAAGGGCGAACGCATCACGCTGTGCATCTCGCACAGGAAGATCAGTTCGGATACGACTGCGTTCAAGCTTTACCAGGACGGCTCGGTGAACGTGTTCTACTGGATCGATGGCGACTTCGGCTATGCGGTATCAGGCGCGATCGACCGGAAGGTATTGCTCGAGCTTTCGCACGACGTCTATTCTCAACTGACCCAGATGGGCGATGTAAAGCCGCAGACCTCCACGCAATAAAACGCTTCCGAAGGTGCCGGCGCATTGCGCCGGCACCTCGTGCTGATTATCGCCAAGGGATGGCCCGACGACCGGCCAAACATCGATGCAGGCACGCTGGTGATCGAGCGCGAGACACCGCAAGCCGATGGCGATTGCCGCGACATCAACTACGATCCGACCATCCTTCCCGCCGGTCCCAGGCCGTCCGACGATCCGGCATTGGCCGCGCGCTCGTCGGCTTATGCCGTCTCTTATAATCGCCGCACGCGTGAGGAAGCGCATGGCCCGGCATCCGCTCAAGCATCGACACGGAACATTCAATGAGCGTCGCAGATAAACATTTCAGTCCCGCCGCCCGGTTCTTCCACTGGCTGATGGCGCCGCTCGTCATAGCGATGTTGTATATCGGCGTGGGGATGGTCGCCACGTTGTCGTCGTGGCATGAGACGCTGCTGGCAGTCCACCAGCCGCTTGGCATCGCGATTCTCGTGCTCGTGCTCCTGCGGTTCATCGTTCGATTGACGCATCGCACACCGCCTTTACCCAATGACATGCCGCGTTGGCAGCAGCACATCGCCCATCTTTCGCACTGGGTCTTTTATGCATTGCTGTTCGCAATGCCGCTGGTCGGCTGGTCGATGCTGTCAGCCGGAGGGTTTCCGATTCATCTGGCCGGAGCGCTTTATCTGCCGCCGATCGCGCCACAAGGCGTGCGCCTCTACACGTTCTTGCGTTCCGCGCACACGGTCCTCGCGCTGTTGTTGTTCGCGACCTTCCTCGCGCATCTGGGCGCTGCAATGTTCCACGGATTGATCAAACGCGATGGCGTGTTTTCGAGCATGGCGAGAGGCCGCCGCGGCCTCTAACGTAATGATCACGCCGCCTGTTCCACCGGCGTCACCTCCAGCTCGAGCTTCTGCGTGCCGCGCAGCACAGTGACATTCACCACGCGGTCGATCCGCGTTGCATCCAGCGTCCGCTGCAAGCTGTCGACGCTGTCCACAGGCAGCGTGTCGATAGCAACGATCCTGTCGCCGGTGCGCAATCCGCCTGTTGCAGCAGGACTTGCTTTCACGACTTCCATCACGTGCACGCCGCTCGCCGACGGCAACTCAAAATAGCGTTGCACGCGCCGAGAGATGGGCGACGTCGTACCCGCCACGCCGATATACGCGCGCCGCGCGCGTCCATGCGCGAAGAGCTGCATGATGACCCACTTGGCGGTATCGATTGCCGTGGCGAATGAGATTGCCTGCGCGCCCGCAATGATCGCCGTATTCACGCCGATCACCTGACCGGCCGAGTTGATCAGCGGGCCGCCCGAATTGCCGGGATTCAGCGCTGCATCGGTCTGGATCACGTCGTAGATCATGCGTCCGGAGTTGGATCGCAAGGAACGTCCGAGCGCCGAGACAACGCCGGTCGTCACCGTCTGCGCGAGGCCGAGCGGGTTGCCCACGGCAATCGCGATTTGCCCGACGCGGAGCTTGCCCGATTCGCCGAGTTCCACGTGCGGCAATGCTTCGGCAGAACCGATGCGCAGCACGGCGAGGTCGCTGTCGGGATCGTCGCCGACGAGGTCGGCATCGAACGTTCCGCCGTCGGCGAGCGTGACGCGAATCTGCGTGGCGCCGTGCACGACATGGCTATTCGTCAGCAGATAACCGTCGGGCGTGAAAATAAAGCCTGAACCCGTTCCACCCTGTGAGCCGCGCGGATTGCGTGCGTTGGCGCTCGCGGGCATGCGCCGTTCGACCGAGATGAATGCCACTGCTTGCTGCACGCGCTCCAGCGCGCCGATGACCGTGCGCGAATAGGCGTCGAGCAGCGCTTCGTCGCCAAGGGGAGTCGAGAGGGCGGCGGCCTCGGCGGCGCCGCGCGAAAGATCATCGATAAATTGGGGACGGCTTCCCATGATCGTGCTCCGGATAAATGGACCTCCAGATGCGGGGTAACGCCGCTGATTTCAAGCGGCGCCAAAGCGGGTGCGCTTGACTCGTCCCATCAGCACTTTCAATGCAATCGATATCAGCAATGATCGTTTAGTCGCGCGCGGGTGCGTTGCTAACATAGTTGGCTGGCTTCTCTCCCTTGCTCCGCTTCCATTTCCATGAAAATCCTTCATCGCCTTGTCGCCTGTTTTGCGATGGCGTTACTGGCTTCCACTGCCATCAACGCGGTTGCGCAAACGCCGTCGGGAACGCCGGTAAAACTGCGGATCGGCTACCAGAAATCCTCCACGCTGATCGCAATCCTCAAGGCGCGCGGGACCCTCGAAAAGGCGGTCGCGCCGCTGAATGTGCGCATAGAGTGGAGCGAGTTTGCAAGCGGGTTGCCGCTGACGGAAGCGCTTAATGCAGACGCTGTGGACTTCAGCGCCGACGTCGCCGACACGGTTCCGGTCTTCGCGCAAGCTGCAAATGCCAACTTCGTCTATGTCGCGCAGGAAACGCCGTCGCCCTCGGCGCAGGCAGTGATCGTTCATCGCGATGCATCCATTCATTCGCTCGCCGACCTGAAAGGCAAACGCATCGCCGTCACCAAGGCAGCCGGCGTTCACTATCTGCTGCTGTCCGCGCTCGCACGGGCAAAGCTGACCCCTGCCGACGTCAAGATCAGTTACCTCGCGCCCGCCGATGCACGTGCCGCTTTCGAGCGCAACGACGTGGACGCATGGTTTGCATGGGACCCGTATGTGGCTTCGGTGGAACTCGATGCGGGCGCACGCATTTTGATGCGTGGCGATGGCCTTGCGTCTTATCAGCGCTATTACCTGGCATCGGCCCCATTCGCGCAGAAGTATCCGCAGATCGTCGATATCGTCTTCAAGCAACTGGTCGAGGCCGGTGTCTGGACGAAGGCGCATCCGCAAGACGCAGCGAAGATCCTCGCGCCAGTGTGGGGACTCAATCAGGCGACGGTCGAACGCGCCAACTCGCGTCGTACCTATGCGGTCCGCGCAGTGGTCGCGAAGAACTTCGGCGAGCAGCAAGCTATATCCGACAGCTTCTATCAGGCGAAGCTCTTGCCGAAACCCGTCGATACCACGAGCGCACTCGTCTGGGACTTTGCATCGCGCAAGGCCGTTGCAGCGAATACCGCGACTTCGGCCAATACGGTCGCCGCCGGGGATACCGCCAAGCAGCCTTAGCGCATCACTGATCGTCAATGCGAGTTTCCAGAAACCGAAACCGCCCGCATCTGCCGGCGGTTTCGCTTCAAGTGAACGTGCCATTCAGTTCGCGTCCGTCGCCAGGCAACCCATCGCTACGGCATCACTTGAGACGCATAAGCAGAATTGGCGAGAACCTTAGCTCAAATAAATCGTTCATGGGAAAAGTGTGCGTCGATAAGATGATTTATCGGAACGGGCGCTGAAGCTCGACTCAACTCGCAAGGCAGGAGCACGACAATGAATGTTTTCTGGTTCATTCCGACACACGGCGACAGCCGTTATCTCGGTACGACGCAAGGCGCTCGCGCCGCGGACTATGACTATTTCCGCCAGATCGCGGTAGCCGCCGACACGCTCGGCTACGAGGGCGTCCTGCTGCCCACGGGCCGCTCATGCGAAGACGCATGGGTCGTGGCGTCGAGCCTGATTCCCGCGACCAAGCGCCTCAAATTTCTGGTGGCGATCCGCCCGGGCCTGAGTTCGCCGGGGTTGTCGGCTCGCATGGCGTCGACGTTCGATCGCTTGTCGCATGGACGGTTGCTGATCAACGTGGTGACGGGCGGTGATCCGGTCGAGCTGGCAGGCGACGGTGTGTTCAACGACCACGACACGCGCTATGAAGTCACGGACGAATTCCTGAGCATCTGGCGTGGTTTGCTCGAGTCGTCGCATGAAGGCGGTTCAATCGATTACGACGGCAAGCATTTGTCGTCGAAGGGCGGCAAGGTGCTTTATCCGCCGGTGCAGAAGCCGTACCCGCCGTTGTGGTTCGGCGGCTCGTCGGACGCGGCGATCGAGCTGGCCGGCGAGCAGGTCGACGTCTACCTGACCTGGGGCGAGCCGCCGGCCGCGGTGGCCGAAAAGATCGCCAAGGCGCGCGCCGCGGCCGCCAGGCACGGCCGCACCTT
>NZ_CAXTGZ010000197.1:0-9842 GCF_964243625.1 uncultured Caballeronia sp. | reverse complement strand
GGGTCGCTCAAGGGTCGCTCAAGGGTCGCCACCTGCGTCTGCAGAAGAGAATGCCTGGTGACCCATTGAGGACCATTGCGGAGAATTCAATCGTTTGCTTGCGGCTCCGCTTTCTTACGACCCTGTGCAGCAAAAATTAATTCATCAGATAATGAATTACGCTCTTGGCTCCAAGACCTTGGACGAAGGCAGGACTTCCTTCTCATAGATGGTACGGAGCTCTCGCGATCTTCATGTCAGATATCAACGAACATTGGCAGCGCAATCTCATCGTGTGTCTTCTGGGGTCGTTCTCGACCATCTTCGCCATGACGTTGATGCTGCCGTTCTTGCCTATCTATGTGGAACAGCTTGGCGTGCGCGGGCATGCAGCGATCGTGCAATGGTCGGGAGTCGCCTATAGCGCCACGTTCATGACTGCCGGGCTGGTAGCGCCGTTATGGGGATATCTCGGCGACCGCTATGGACGCAAGCCAATGCTTGTGCGCGCGAGCTTCGGCATGGCGATTGTCATGTCGCTGATTGGATTTTCGACCAATGTCTGGCAGCTTGTCGGGTTGCGCCTGCTTGCGGGTATTGCCGGCGGATACTCTTCCGGCGCCACGATCCTTGTCGCCACGCAAACGCCGCGCGATCGCTCGGCATGGGCGCTTGGCATGCTGTCGTCCGGCGTCATGGCGGGCAATCTGCTTGGACCGTTGGTCGGTGGGTCGCTGCCGCCGTTGATCGGCATCCGCGCAACGTTCTGGTGCGCAGGCGCCATGATTTTTATCGCTTTTCTTGCGACGGTGTTTCTGGTCAAGGAAGCGCCCCGGCAGCCTCGGGGAAACGAACCGAAACCAAAACGCGGTTGGTCTGAAATTTCTGCGAAGACGGTGGTTATCGCCATGCTCGCGACATCACTGTTGCTGATGTTCGCCAACATGTCGATCGAGCCGATCATCACCGTTTATGTGGGCACGTTGGTCAGGGACCCGAAGCAGGTAACGATGTTCGCGGGACTCGCGATGTCCGCGGCCGCGTTGGGCAGCATTTTGTCGGCATCGCGGCTGGGAAAGCTGGCGGACCGCATCGGATATTCCACCGTTATCGTGTTCGCACTGGTCATGGCGGCGCTCATCATGATTCCGCAGGCGTTCGTCAATTCGGGCTGGCAACTGATCGGCTTGAGATTTTTGATGGGGCTTGCGCTGGGCGGCCTGATGCCTTGTGTCATCGCCGCAATCCGGCGCTGCGTACCGGATCACATGGCGGGAACCGTTTTGGGGTATTGCGTCTCCGCGCAGTTCGCGGGACAAGTCGCGGGGCCGTTGATGGGCGGATTCGTCGGCGGTCATGTTGGTATGCGTGCGGTGTTCCTCGGAACGTCCGTGCTACTTTCACTGGGCGCCGTATTCAACTGGCGCGTGGCCCGACGCGCATCCTCTATGTAGCACGTCACGCTTTCCAGTGGCATGTCCTGGGCATGTTTCGGTGTTGATATCGTGGATGGCGGCGTTGCGCCTCGTTGAAAGCGCCTTCGCATGGCTCCGGTCGCCGGTCGACAAGTAACGATGGTCATCCTGGAAAAGTGGCGTGGCCATTCGCCTGAAAGGAGAAATGATGGAAGTGAATCAGCAAAAACTATCGGTGGACTCGGCCGGGACGGTAGATGAGGCGCTGCTGACGCGACGCTCGGTGCGTGCGTTTCTGAATAAAGAGGTGGAGCGTGAGCAGATTGAAGACGTCTTGCGCCTGGCATCTCACGCACCCAGCGGATCGAATTTCCAGCCGTGGCATGTGTATGTCGCGATGGGCGAGACACTGGCCAAGCTGACGCATGCAATGCAGGCGGCCTATCTTTCCAACAATGGCGACGTCTTGCGGGAGTACGATTTCTACATGAACCCGATAGAAGAGCCGTACCTCAGTCGTCGTCGTGCGTGTGGCTGGGGGCTTTATGCAACACTCGGCATTGAACGGCACGAAAAAGACAGGCTGGCCGCGCAACGCGCCCGTAACTTCGTTTTCTTCGATGCGCCAGTCGGCATGATTTTTACTATCGACAGGCGCATGGCGTCAGGGAGTTATATCGATTACGGCATGTTCCTTCAGAGTATCGCATTGGCTGCGCGCGCACGAGGCCTTCACACGTGCGCCCAGGCTTCCATAGCCGAGGTACCGCAAATTGTGTGTGAGCACCTGAACGTCCCGCCTGATGAGATGGTCTTGTGCGGAATGGCGCTTGGTTATGCCGACCCTGACGCAGTGGTGAACGAATTCAGCCCCAAGCGACAAGATGTCGAGGCCTTCACGCGTTTTTTCAACTAGCGGGCTGCGATCACGCAATACCCACTTGCGTCTCGCAGCCATTCGATGCGGGAAGCAAAACTCTCTCGACAGTCAAGCGGCTGCCGCGGTTATCTAGTGTGGCCGCCGAACTCAAGATTGCGCTCAAAAATGCCGTAAATACGATCGAAAGCCATAAAGTAACGGCGACACACAAAAAAATATCCTGAGAGAGGTAGTACCCCATGCGATCTTCGAACTCGATTCGATCGCTGTTGCGCGTTTGCGAC
The DNA here is from genome assembly GCF_964243625.1 of uncultured Caballeronia sp. NCBI lineage: Bacteria > Pseudomonadati > Pseudomonadota > Betaproteobacteria > Burkholderiales > Burkholderiaceae > Caballeronia > uncultured Caballeronia sp. The sequence continues at coordinate 7,284 of NZ_CAXTGZ010000197.1, read as the reverse complement.
GACAATCCGGAACTGACCCGTTCGCAACTCTCGGCGCTTGGACGCCAGTTGCCGCTCCTGTACTTCATTCTCGTTGTCAATACCATCGCGGTGTGCGTAACGCATTTTCGCCTGGCGCCTTTGTGGCTGAGCGTGTATTTGCCAGGAGCGCTTTGCATCGTTTGCTTGTGGCGCGCGATCCACTGGTGGCAGCGTCGCGCGATCTATCTGTCTCACGACAAGGCTGTCAGCCTTTTGCGAAAGACCGTCCGTCTGACTGTCGTGTTCGGCATCGCCTTTACCGCCTGGGCGCTCAAGCTTTACGAATATGGCGATGCCTACGCGCAGGCGCACATTGCGTTTTACATGTCGATCACGGTAATAGGCTGCATCTTCTGCCTGATGCACCTGCGTCCGGCCGCATTACTTCTCACCGCAATCGTCGTAATTCCGTGGACCATCTTTTTCGTTCTGAGCGGACAACCGGTATTCATTGCGATTGCCGTGAACATTGCGCTCGTCGCATTAGCGATGATCGTCATTTTGTTCATCAACTACCGCGACTTTGCGAACCTGATCGATTCGAAGAAACAATTGCTCAAGCAACAGGCCGCTACGCAGACGCTCAGTGACGACAATTTCCGTCTTGCCAATCTCGACAGCATGACCGGCCTCCCGAACCGGCGCAGTTTCTTTTCGTCGCTGGACGCCATGCTTGTAAGCGCAGAGGCGCAGAAGCGCCGTTTCGCCGTAGGACTGATCGATCTGGACGGCTTCAAGCAAGTGAACGACGCCTACGGGCATTCGGTCGGCGACCGGCTGCTCTCGGAGGCAGCGAACCGGCTGGTTGGCATTGCATGCATCCATACACAGGTTTCGAGGCTGGGTGGCGATGAATTCGGTATCCTGATCGATCGGGACATGACGCGCGAAGAGTTGTTGATGCTCGGCAACCTGATTTGCGCGACACTCAAGGACGATGTGCTCATTCGCGACGCCACAGTGGGACTGCTTGGCTCCGTAGGCTTCGCTACGTTCCCCGACGCCGGCGTGACCTCGGAAGAACTTTTCGAACGCGCCGACTATGCAATGTATTTTGCTAAACGAACGGCGCGCGGGTCGTCGGCGATCTTCTCCTCCATGCACGAAACGCAAATCCGTCGGGCAAGTGTTATCGAGCAGGAATTGCGGCTCGCAGTACATCACGACCAGATGACGCTCGCGTTTCAACCGATCGTGGATTTGCACACGACGCAGATCGTCGGCTTCGAGGCGCTTGCACGCTGGACCAACGGCAAGCTCGGAGTCGTCGGTCCGGACGAGTTCATCCCCGTCGCGGAACGCTCTGACCTTGTGCATCGACTGACGACGAACCTGCTGACAAAGGCGCTTGCGGTGCTGACAATATGGCCGTCGGACGTCTTCGTCTCGTTCAATCTTTCCGTTCGCGATCTCTCGTCGAGCGAGCAGACGAATCGCATCATCGATATTGTGAGGGACAGCGGTATTGACCCGGCGCGCATCGAGTTCGAAGTCACGGAAACAACTGTCATGCCGGACATCGACCAGGCGTGCGCTTCGATCGCTGCCTTGCGCAGGCTCGGTGCGCGCATTGCGCTCGATGATTTCGGTTCGGGGCATTCGAGCTTGAGTTATGTGCACCGGTTGCCGCTCGACAAGATCAAGATCGACCGGAGCTTCATCGAAGGGATCGAGTTGGACAAAGCGTGTCGGGATATCGTGCGGACAGTTGTCGACATGTGCCACAGGCTGAAAGTGGAATGCACGGTCGAAGGAATCGAGACCAACCAGCAGCGGGATGCTGTGGTGGCGCTTGGCTGCAACTCGGGCCAAGGCTATATGTTTGGCAAACCGATGAGCGAACAAGATGCGCTTGCATGCCTGATGACGAGGTCTCAACACCAATGAACATCGCGTTGCCTTACGGAGAAACCGCTAGTCACGATGTTCTGCCGATTCAACGGGTCCGGCGCGAAAGCACCGGGCCGAGGAAGCTCGGGTGATTCGATGCTACCGATCCCACACCTCGTGTGGCACGGGCAGTCCTTCGAGATCGGCCGCGCTCAGCGGTCCATCAGGCGCGATGCCATCACTTTCCAGCATCAGCATGACCTGGCGCGTATGCTGCGCCGCGTGCCAGGCGGTGCGCTCCAGCACTTCGTGGAACGGCCGGGTGCCATAGTAGGTCTCGACACTGTAGTTCACCATCGGGTCGCTTTCTGCCGCCCACCAGTCCAGGAATTTCGCGTGTACACGCTCACCCCAGGCAGCAATGTCCTCGCCGCTCCAGTCGTCGGGGGGAAGTTCATCGAAGGACTCGAAGCGCAATGGAATACCTTGCGCGGCCTGCATTCCCATCTCGGCCACGCGGAACATATGAAAGCCCAGCCCCGCCGGCGTCCGGTTCCTGTTGCGGAATGGCGTCTTCAATTGCTCCGCGGTGAACTGGCGAATGTATCGGGCATTCGCACTCATCAGAAGATCGAGCTTGGCCACCAGTTGCGCGGGAGGCAGCGGGTCCATGACGCGCGTCTTGAGGTCGAGGAACTTGATGACATCGTGGATTGACTGGCAGAAGGTATAACGCTTGCCGATTGAAACGACCGGTACGCTGCGAGCGCCCAGTTCCACGAGTTGCGCGAGCGCATCAGGATCGTTATGAACATCGAGTGATTCGAATTCGATACCCTGTTCAGTCAGGAATTCCTTGGTTCGTAAGCACGACGAACATCCGGGCTGCCAGAAAACCTTGATGCGCGCTGCGTTCAGTGTTTCGGTCATCATCGTTCCCCAAGAATCGACTTTGGTGAAATCAATCAGGAATCCAATCCGTTGTCCGACTTTGCCAGGCTGTGGTGCCACTTCAGCAGCAACAGGTTCACTACCGTTGCAAACACGAACAACAGGATCGCCAGCGCCATGATGGTTCGCGTGTCGTTGCGTCCCATCGCAATCATCAGCATGTGGCCTATGCCGCTTTGCGACGCAAACATCTCGCCGATCAGCGTACCGAGCAGCGTCAGAGAGAAGCCGATGCGCAGGCCCGCGAGCACTTCCGGAACGGCAGCGGGGAGCAGCACGTAACGCGCATATGCAACTGGCGACAGGCGGCAGGCGCGCGCAGTGCGGCCAAAAACCGGCCGCATGTTGCGCACGGCGCCCATCGTGAATACGGTGATGGGAATGATGCCGTGGATCACGCCGAACGTGACCTTGGCGTAGAGGCCCAGTCCGAACATGAGGAGGACAACCGGGTAGAGCGTGATCTTCGGAATAGCATAGAACGCCATCAGGATCGGCTCTATCACGTCGCCCGCGAGGCGCTTGACGCCGAGGACCAGACCCAGGCAAACGCCGCCGGCGCACGAGATCGCAAAGCCGAGCGAAAACGCAATCGACGTCACCCGCAAGTTCTCTGGAAAGTCTTCGTCTTGCAGGATTGCCTTAAGGCGGACGGAGGTGGCCCATGGACCGGGCAGGACGTCATCGCCCAATAGCGAACTGGCAATTTGCCACAGCGCAAGCAGGACCACGATCAACAGGACGCTGTCGCTCCATCGTGAGGCGGAGCGTTTTGGCTTCAGGGCAGCCGTCGCAATGGTGCTCATGCCGGGCTCCTCCGTGTGCGGCTGTAGAGACGCTGTTCGGCCATATGAAGCAGCATGTTCAGCGTGCCGACAAAAACCAGCAGTAACAGCATCAGCCCATACATGGTGGGGTTATCGAAATTGTTGTACGCGTAAGCGATCCTGAAACCGAAACCCGATCCCGCCAGAACGAATTCGCCCGCAATCACCGCGATGAACGCATACACCACGGTCAGCTTGATGCCAGTGAACACGAACGGCAGGCTCGAGGGCAGCGTGACGAGACGGATCTCATCTAGCGCACTCATGCGCATGGCGCGTGCGGAGCGCAGCAGCACGCGCGGCACGCGTTCGAGTCCATTAAGTGTATTGGCGGCCATTGCGACGACGCCAAACAGAAAGCCGATAGCAACGAGCGGCCAGCGGTTCAATCCGAAAATCACGATCAGGACCGGATACACAACAAAAATAGGCACCGCGTAATACGACAGAAGCAACGGGTCGATCACACGCCGCAAGCGCGGCAGCCGGAACAGACCTACGCCGAACGCGAAACCACCGGTCACCGCCAGCAATACCGCGAGTGTCGCATTGGCGAGCGTTTGCAGAATGTCGTGTGTGTAGTCGCCGGAAGCCAGCAACGCCCACGCACCTTCAACCATTCTGGATGGCGGTATGAACGACACCGGATCGATCCACGCAAGCCGGCTTGCCACCTCCAGCGTCGCGACGAAGAGCACGACCAGTGCCAGGCGCCAGCGCGCCGCGACTTTCATGTCTGACTCCCGAGAGCCTTGAGCGCTTCATTGCGCAGCAGTCCCCACACGCGCGCCGTCAGTTCGCCGAAGCGCGGATCGAGTGCGGTGTTGCTGTCGCGCTGCCGTGACCAGCCGGTGTGGATCGTTTCAATGAACCGTCCCGGACACGCCGACATCACGCCGATACGATCCGATAGCAGCACTGCTTCATCGATGGAATGCGTGATCAGCATCACAGTCGCGCCAGTCTCGCGCCAGAGCTTCAGCATCTCCTCGCCCATCAGCAGACGAGTTTGTTGATCGAGTGCACCGAAGGGTTCGTCGAGCAGCATGAGCCGCGGACGCACGACCATTGCACGCGCGATGCAAACGCGCTGACGCATGCCACCCGAGAGCTGGACCGGATACGAATGCGTGAACGCCTTCAAACCCATGAAAGCGAGCGCATGCTCGACCCGTTCGCGGATCTCGCTTTCGGACACGCCCGCACGGCGTGCGCCAAATGCGGCGTTGTCGTAGACATCGAGCCAGGGGAACGTTGCGTCTTCCTGGAAAACCACCGCGACGCCTTCCGGCACTTTGCCTCGCACGGGAGCATTTTCGAACGTCACCGTGCCGGAGCTCGCCGCGTTGAGTCCGGCGATGACATCGAGCAACGTCGATTTGCCGCAACCCGACGGGCCGACGACCGAAAAGAACTCGCCTTTCTGCAGGTTCAAGCTGACCGGCCCAAGCGCGTGAAAGGGCGGCTTGCCATGCTCGGCGGCATAGAACCGTGTGACATCGGTGAGCGTCGCGTGAATCTCCGACTCGCCACGCTCCACGTTGCTTGCCGGCACGACGGACAAGGGCAGGGATTTCATCGCTGGCCTCACTTTGAGCGATCGCTCGCGGGCAGCATCGATTCGTCGACGATCGCATGCCAGTCGAACGGGCCCGGTTCCACTGCCTTGATCAGCACGAGACCTTTCACCACTTCGTCCATGCTCGTGTAGTTGAAACGGCCGGTGCTCCAGTAGTGCGGATCGGTATCGAGACAGTTGTCGATGGCCGACTTCGCAACCGCCAGATCGATCTTGTAGGCCTTGGCGAGAATCTGCGCGGACTCCTCACGATGCGCGGCAATGTATTGCACGCCCTTGGCGCGTGCATCGATGATCGCCTTGATCGTTTCGGGATGCGCCTTCAGGTAATCAGTTCGCACCACGCCTACAGTCTGCGTCTCGGCCGGGACGATATCGGTCGAGCGAAATGCGATTTTCAATTGGTCCTTGCGCGCGCTGTAGGCAGGCTCCGTCATGTAGGCAACATCGACCGCGTGTTGCTGCAATGCAATCATCATCGTGCCGGAAGCGCCGACGGGTTTGCGCTGCACCTGGCCCGTGAGCCCGGCACGTTCGAGACCGACGATCGTGATCATCTCGGTCATCGATTTGGGGCTGCTGTAGCCAATACTCTTTCCCTTCATGTCCGCAATGCCGTTCACGTTCGATGCCTTGAGCTGGACCCACAACAGGTCCGCCACGCTCTGTACGCCGCTATGCACGATCGTGATCGGCACGCCTTGCTTGATCGCAGCGATGGCAGCCGGCAACGCAACTTCGCCATAGGGAATCTCGGACGCCATCGCATTGCGCACTGACGTGCCGCCGCCTTCCGATGTAATGAAGCCCGTGACGTCCACCCCGTTTTGCTTGAAATAGCCCTTGTCGAGGGCGACCGCGAAGGGAACGCCATACATGCCGTCGATCCAGTGCGTGACAGTCAGCGTTGCGGCTTGCACATGCGTCGCTGCCAGTACCGGACTCAGCAGCGTTGTCAGCACGGCAAGTCGCGCCAGCGCGCGGTTGAGCTTCATCGGGGGTCTCCTGAATGGTCGTTGTTAGACTTTGATCAGAGATTTATGGAAAAATTGTAGGATACTTTTAGTCCTCAGCTTGACTTGTCGCCATGCTTGTTTACACCTAAAACCCTGAAAGCCTTGTCAGTCAAGGATTGTGGCGATCTACTGCGTGGTTTTCCGTGTCTTGTCTCAATTAGAAGCAGCGCGTGAGCCTCTTTTTGTCCTACACTTTCAGCGAGCCCAACTTTGCGTTTCCATTGAGACAAAATCCTGTGCAGGCCGAAAAGGCCGCCATATCGATCCATGAACTACGAATCCATTGACCAGCTCGACGACGCGCCCCAAGCCGCGATCGAACCCTTGCTTCGCACCGGGGAAACGGTCGACAGGACAGCGGATCTGCTTAAACAGCAAATCCTGGAAGGGCGCCTTGTCCCCGGGCAGCGGCTGATTTCACGCGACCTGATCGAGGAACTCGGGATCAGCCGGGGTTCATTGCGTGAAGCGTTCAGGCGGCTTGTCGCCGATGGCCTTGTCGATTTGATTCCGAATCGCGGCGCAGTGGTCCGTCACTTGTCCGTCGATGAAATCGCGAACCTGTACCAGGTGCGAGAAGCGCTCGAAGGTTTTGCCGCGCGGCGTGCCGCCGAAGTCATCGACGAGGGCGATAACCGCGCCCGCTTCACCGAGGTGCTGGAGCGCGGACGGCGGCATTTCACGCACCCGGACTTCCAGGCGTTCGTAGTCGATAACCGCCAGTTTCATCGGATCATCGTGGACATGTGCAATAACCCTCAGTTAAGCGAACTGATCGACAGGTACCAATTGCCTGTTTTCATGATCCAGTTGCGCCAGCGCATCGGCGTGGATGCGATCGTGCGCAACTCGTTGGCCGAACACGAGGCGATTGCCGCGGGGATCCTGGCCGGCGACCCGGATGCCGCAAGCAAAGCCATGCAGCAGCACCTGTGGCATTCGGCAGATGCGCTGGTCAAGCTGCCGGCGCTCAAGCCGCCGAAGTAGCGCTGCACGATGTAGCGCTACACCAGCGCACAAACGGCTCGAGCCGTCATTGGGACAAAACGCCAGGGAGACG
>NZ_CAXTGZ010000196.1:0-9907 GCF_964243625.1 uncultured Caballeronia sp. | reverse complement strand
GCGAACTGGATGCCGTGATCCTCGAAGTGGGGCTCGGCGGGCGGCTGGACGCGGGGAATATCGTCGATCCGGATTGTGCGATCGTGACGAGCATCGACATTGACCATACGGAATATCTCGGCGATACACGCGAAAAAATCGGCTTCGAGAAAGCCGGGATTTTCCGTCCGGATACGCCTGCGATCTGCGGCGACCCGTCGCCGCCGCAGTCGCTGATCGACCACGCGAAGGCCATCGGCGCGGACCTGTGGCTGGTAGGCCGCGATTTCCGCTATGAAGCGCAGGGCGGAAACGAGCGTCAGCAGTGGAGTTACATCGGCCGGACGCAGCGGCGCTCTGCGCTGGCTTACCCCGCATTGCGGGGCGCCAACCAACTGATCAATACGTCGGCGGCGCTCGCGGCGCTTGAGTCGTTGCGCGACCGGATCCCGGTTTCCGCACAGGATATCCGCCTGGGACTGGCGAACGTGGAGCTGCCGGGACGCTTCCAGGTCGTGCCGGGCAAGCCGCAAGTGATCCTCGATGTCGCCCATAACCCGCACGCAGCGGCCGTTCTGGCGCAAAATCTCGGCAACATGGGCTTCTTCCCATACACGTACGCCGTGTTCGGCGCCATGTCCGATAAAGACATCGCCGGCGTTGTGGAACATCTGAAAGGCGAGATCGACCATTGGAACGTGACGGCGCTCCCGCTGCCACGCGCAGCCTCGGGCGCGGCGCTCGAAAGCGTTTTACGCGATGCCGGCGTCAACGACACTGCCGACAGCAGCGTTACACAATTCAATAATCCGGCCGACGCTTATCAAGATGCGTTAAAGCGGGCGTCCGAAAATGATAGAATTTTGGTTTTCGGCAGTTTCCATACGGTCGCCGGTGTAATGGCGTACCGTAAATCGCAGCGTCATTGAACGGACGGCCGGCCAGCCTCTCGCACAAGCCAACCATGTCCTTTTTTTCGTTCGGCAAGAAAGACGACGCGCCTTCGGGTCGCGATGATTATTCCGACTCCTCGCGCGGCTCGCGTCAGACCGTCCGCACGGAACGCCGGACGCGCCGCAGCGACCGCCCCGAAGCCGATGCAATGATGCTCGACCCTACGCTGCCCGAAAAGCAGCGTGCGCGCCGCCGTCTGGTAGGTGCGCTTGCGCTGGTCGCGGCCGCCGTGATCGTCCTGCCCATGGTGCTGGACTCGCATCCGAAGCCTGTCACCGACGACATTTCCATCGACATTCCCACGCGCCCCGCGGCGCCGTTGCCAAAGACCACGCATAGCGATACTGCGGCGGGTCCGGCAACCGATTCTCCAGCCGATACCCAGGCGGGCGTTGCGCCGGATAGTCCGGTCGGCGACGCGGGCAACGCGACGACTGCTGCCGCGCCGGTGACGAAGCAGGAGTCGAAGCCGGAATCGAAGCCCGCTGCGAAGCCTGCCGAAACGCAGGCACAGGCGAAAGCCGCTGTGCCCGCCGCTCCTGCGCAGAAGCCCGTAACCGCACCAGTAACGCCACCCGTACAAGCTGCAAAGCCGCCTGTCGACGCACCGGCGGCGGCTGCCGCTGCTCAGAAGAACACCCCGGCATCGCCGGCCGGCAGCCGTTTCGTGATCCAGATCGGTACTTTCGACGAAGACGCCGTCGCACAAAGTTGGGTGGCCAAGTTGAAGGCGGCGGGAGTGCCCGCATATGTTGAGCGTCGGAAGGAAGCTGACGGCACGACGCGCGCATTGTTGCGTGCGGGACCGTTTGCCGACCGGGCGGCTGCATCGGCGGCGCTCGGCAAGGTGCGTCAGGCTGGTTTGGGCGGCGGCGGCAACAACGCATCGGCGAACTAGCATTTGATGTTCACCAGTTTCGACTACGCGGTGATGGCCGTGATCGGCCTCTCCGCGCTGCGCGGAATGTGGCGTGGCTTGCTGGCCGAAGTGTTCGGCCTGATCGGCTGGATTGCGGCCTTGCTGGTCGCGGGCCGATTTGTCGGACTTGTCGTGCCGTATATCCCCGCGAACTGGCCGGGCGGCGCGCTGACACAGTGGCTGATCGCGTTCCTGCTGATCGTGGCGGCCGTGCTGGTGGTATCGAGCGTGGCTGGCGCGTTGCTCTCGCGTGTGACTGAAGTGGTCGGGCTGCGCGGTATCGACAGGTCGCTTGGACTTTTGTTTGGCCTCGTGCGAGGCGCAATTCTGGTAGTGATCCTGGTCGCCCTGGCGGGCTTGACCGAACTGCCGCAACACGATTTCTGGCGTAATGCGTTGTTCCGGCCCGCGGTCGAACAAGGCGTGCGAGAACTGAAACCGCTGCTTCCCGATACGCTCGCCGCGTACGTGCGCACCCCGCCGGACGGCTCGCAAGAACCTTCGGCGCCTCCTGCGCAATAACGACCAAGGCGTGCTACACGGGATTTGCGTGAAGGCTCGGCGCAACATCCACATAGTCCAGATGCCTTGCAGGTGTTTTGGAACCGTTGCACCGATATGCCCTTTCGACCCGTTTCGACTCTTTGAAGGACCAATGCCATGTGCGGCATCGTAGGCGTAGTTTCCCAGACTCCCGTCAACCAGTTGATCTATGACAGCCTGCTGCTCCTGCAGCACCGCGGTCAGGACGCAGCCGGCATCGCGACGGCGGACGGCAACAACTTCCACATGCATAAGGCCAACGGCATGGTGCGCGACGTGTTCCGCACGCGCAACATGCGCAGCCTGCCGGGCAATGTCGGCATTGGCCAGGTACGTTACCCGACGGCCGGGTCGGCATCGAGTGAAGAAGAAGCCCAGCCGTTCTACGTGAACGCGCCGTTCGGCATCATCCTCGCCCACAACGGCAACCTGACCAACTGGCCGCAATTGAAGGAAGAGATGTTCCGGATCGATCGCCGGCACATCAACACTGCGTCCGACACGGAAGTCCTGCTCAACGTCTTCGCCCACGAACTGCAGTTGTCGAGCTCCGGCCTGCAACTCGATCCGGCTGCGCTGTTCAAGGCGGTGAGCGGCGTCCACAGGCGAGTGAAGGGTTCGTACGCGATCGTTTCGCTGATCGCCGGCTACGGGCTGGTCGCTTTCCGCGATCCGTTCGGCATTCGTCCGCTGGTCCTCGGCAAGCAGGAAACGGCGACGGGCGTGGAATGGATGGTCGCGTCTGAATCGGTGGCGGTTGAAGGTATCGGCTTCGAATTCGTGCGTGACGTGGAACCGGGCGAAGCGATCTTCATCGATAACGACGGCAACCTGCACAGCCAGCAATGCGCCGAAAACCCCAGCCTCAACCCCTGCATCTTCGAACTCGTGTATCTCGCGCGTCCGGATTCGTGCCTCGACGGCGTGCCGGTCTACAACGCGCGCCTGCGCATGGGCGATTACCTCGCCGAGAAGATCAAGCGCGTGCTGCCGGACGTGGCTATCGACGTGGTGATGCCGATTCCGGATTCGTCGCGTCCCGCCGCCATGCAAGTGGCCGCAAAGCTGGGCGTGGAGTATCGCGAGGGTTTCTTCAAGAATCGCTATGTTGGCCGCACATTCATCATGCCGGGCCAGGCCGTGCGCAAGAAGTCGGTGCGCCAGAAACTCAATGCCATGGCGATCGAGTTCAAGGGCAAGAACGTGTTGATCGTGGATGATTCCATCGTTCGTGGAACCACATCGCACGAAATCGTACAGATGGCGCGCGATGCCGGCGCCGCGAAAGTGATTTTCGCGTCCGCTGCGCCGCCGGTGAAGTTCCCGAACGTATATGGCATCGACATGCCCACGCGCGGCGAACTCGTTGCGCATGGCCGTTCGGACGACGAAGTCGCGCGCATGATCGGCGCGGATCATCTGGTGTATCAGGACGTCGCGGATCTGAAGCAGGCCATTCGGGACATCAACCCGGCGCTGAAGGAATTCGATGCATCGTGTTTCGATGGCAACTACATCACCGGCGATATCAACGAAGCCTATCTCGACCGTCTGGAAACGGCGCGTCTTGCGCCGTCCGCACAGTCGGATCGCGACGCCGCAAGTGAAGCAATGGAAGGCGGTGTATCGCGTTCGCAGTTGCACTTGCAGTTGTCGGTGGAATGACGCGGTTGGCTGCAGCGCGCGAAAACGCGTGATAGGATTGGGTTTGCGTCGATTTGAGATCAGCTTGCGGACGCGGGTTTCGATGGCTTCATCAATCGGAACCCGAAACAGCTAAAGCGAACCGGTGGAGAGATCCGACGAACATCGACTCCCTTCCCGGCGACGCTACAGGCTTTTTCGCACCGAGCCCGCTCATGCAGACGCAGAAGCGGGTTTTTTTGCGTCCCGGTTTTTGAATGCGGCCGGGCCACCACGAATGGAAGAGATGGAAAGAATGGACGATACGAACATGGACGACAACCTCAACTTCGACACGCTCGCCGTGCGCGCGGGAACCCTTCGCAGCGACTTCAACGAGCATTCGGAAGCGATTTTCCTGACATCGAGTTTCGTGTTCGAAAGCGCCGCGCACGCCGCGGAAAGCTTCAAGAACGCTGAAGAGGCTTACACGTACTCGCGCTTCACGAACCCGACCGTCGCGATGTTTCAAAAGCGCCTGGCCGCGCTCGAAGGCGGCGAGGCATGCATGGCGACGGCGTCGGGGATGGCCGCGATCATGTCGGTAGTGATGTGCTCCATGCAGCAGGGCGACCATCTGGTCAGCTCGAAGAGCCTGTTTGGATCGACGGTTGGCATGTTCTCGCAGATCTTCACCAAGTTCGGCATTACGACCACGTTCGTCGATCCGACCAATCTCGATGAATGGCGCGCCGCCGTGCGCCCTGAAACGAAGATGTTCTTCCTCGAGACGCCGTCGAATCCGCTGACCGAGATCGCCGACATTGAAGCGATCGGGAAGATATCGAAGGAAGTGGGCGCGCTGTTCGTCGTCGATAACTGTTTCTGCAGCCCGGCGTTGCAGCAACCCTTGAAGCTCGGCGCGGACGTCGTGATGCATTCGGCCACCAAGTTCCTCGACGGGCAGGGCCGAGTGCTCGGCGGCGCGCTCGTCGGATCAAAGCAGTTCATCATGGAAAAGGTCTTCCCGTTCGTGCGCAGCGCGGGCCCGACCTTGTCCGCGTTCAACGCGTGGGTATTGCTCAAGGGCATGGAAACGCTCTCGCTGCGGGTGGAGAAACAGTCGTCGAATGCGCTGGAGATCGCGCGCTGGCTGGAAACGCATCCGGCTATCGAGCGCGTGTTTTATCCGGGGCTCGAGTCGCATCCGCAGTACGCGATTGCGAAAAAACAGCAGAAGGCGGGCGGGGCGATCGTGTCGTTCGAGCTGAAGGGCGCGACGCGGGAAGAGCAGCGGGCGAACGCGTGGCGCGTGATCGATTCTACGAAGATCTGCTCGATCACCGGTAATCTCGGCGATACACGCACGACGATCACGCATCCATCCACGACCACGCACGGTCGCTTGACGCCGGAAGTTCGTGAGGCCGCAGGGATTCGGGAGGGGTTGATCCGGCTTGCGGTGGGACTGGAAAACGCCGGGGATATTCGTGGGGATCTGGAACGCGGTTTGGACGGCCAGTAATTCGACAGCGGGGTCGGGATTCGATCCCGGACCCCGCTATCGAAAAAAATCAAACGTCCAGCAATTCCACATCGAAGACCAGCGTGGCATTCGGCGGAATCACGCCGCCCGCGCCGCGCACGCCGTAGCCGAGTTGCGGCGGAATCGTCAGCTTGCGCTTGCCGCCGACCTTCATGCCCTGTACGCCTTCATCCCAGCCCTTGATGACCATGCCGCCGCCCAGCACGAACGCGAACGGATCGTTGCGGTCATGGCTCGAGTCGAACTTCTGGCCGTCGGTCAGCCAGCCCGTGTAATGCACGCTGACCGTCTTCCCGGCGACGGCATCCGCACCTTCACCCACGACCAGGTCTTCATACTTGAGGCCCGAGTCTGTCGTCACAATCGCCATGTTTCTCTCCTTGTGTACGCCGGCTTCATCGCCGGCTGAAATCGAAACCGGTATTGTAGGGCTTTCGGGCGCATCGTCACATCCGGCGAAGCGTGCACGGCGTTTGCTGCACACTCTGGCCGTTATCCTGTAATTAATCGCGTGAGGCTGACTTGCCCCGGATCGAGAGGCCTTAGGCACTCCCCTATAATGGCCAGTCATCTCGATAAAACCGGGCAAGGTCCTCGCATTTATCAACGCTCAAGGATTTCCAATCGTGACAACGTCTTTCTCAGGCACGGTCGAAACGGGGCGCGCTCCCCGTCCTGAAGCGCCGGTCGCGGGCACGGATGGCGTGCTTGTCCTGAATGCCGCGCAGCGCTGCCTCTCAGCCGACACCGTTCTCACGCATCTGTTCGACCTCGACGCCCGCGCGTTCGAGGGCCAGGCGCTTGCCGATACCCCTTTGCCAAAGCCGCTCATCGCGGTGCTTGCCGAAGCCGCCGATGCCGCGCTCGACGCAGGCAGCGTCCGGCGTGCGCGGGTATCGATTGAGGAGGGCGGCACGCGCGCTTTCAGCATCCTCGCGCTGCCCGGCAAGGACAGCGTGACGCTGATCGTGTCGCCGTGCAGCCTGGATACGGCCGCGCAGACGCAGCAGAAGCAGACGGACGAACGCACCGCCCACTTGCGCGCCGAAGCGGCGCTGTTCATGCGCGATCACGTGCTGGGCGTGGTATCGCACGACTTGCGCGGACCACTGAACGCCATTCATAGCTGGGGTTACGTGCTCGAGCGCAAGGTCGATACCGCCGATGCCTCCGCCCAGCGCGCCCTGGGTGGTCTCCGCTCGGGCGTCGAGCAGCAGGTGAAGCTGATCGAGCAATCCATCGATACAACCCGCGCCGAGACCAAGACACTCGCGCTGAACCGCGTTCCGCTCGCGCTGCGTCCGTTGCTGGAGCACGCGGCGGGCGAAGCACGAGCGAGCCTCGCGACCGCCCGTGAAGTGTCGCTGCAGTTGGAATCGGCGCTGGCGGAAGAGCAGATCATCGGCGATAACGAACGGCTCACGCAGGCGCTGTGGCTCATGCTCGCGTTCGCCACGGAGGGCAGCGCGGCCGGATCGACGGTGATTACCGAAGCGCGCGTGGAAGACGGCGCGTTCGTCGCTATTGTCAGTTTTACGGCATCGGTGAAAGCGCTTACCGATCCCGATTTGCCGCACGCGCTCGAAGCATTCGCACGCAAGCAGGCGACCTTGCCTCGCGAAGCGGCGCGCATTGCGTGGGGACTGGCGCTCTGCAAGCGCGTAGCCGAAGCGCATGGCGGCACGTTTGAACACGACGACGTAACCGATGACGCCAACGTCACGCTCAAACTGCGCGTCCCGTTGAGCGGCACCTGATTTAACTTTCGAGCAGCTTGCGCCTCTATACTGGCGTTTTCTCTTGTGGAGCAAGTTGCTTTGAATCAGGTTGTCGCGCTAATTGGTGCCTTGTTGCTCGTCGCGCTGAACGGGTTTTTCGTCGCGGCCGAGTTCGGGCTGGTCAAGCTGCGCGCCACGCGCGTCCAGGCCATCGCACGGTCGAACGGTTTGCCCGGACGCCTGCTCGCGAAGGTTCATGGCAAGCTGGACGCGTATTTGTCGGCGTGTCAGCTCGGCATCACGCTTGCGTCGCTCGGGCTCGGCTGGCTCGGCGAGCCGGCTTTCGCCGCGTTATTGCATCCGCTTTTCGCGCTGGCGGGCATCGAATCAGCGAAGCTGATAGATGCAGTCTCCCTGTTCTTCGCTTTCTCCTGCATTTCCTTTCTGCACATCGTGGTCGGCGAACTTGCGCCGAAATCGTGGGCGATCCGGCGTGCCGAACAGGTCGGTTTGTGGGTGGCCATGCCGCTCTACGGCTTCTACTGGGCGATGTACCCGTTCATCTGGGTGCTCAATTCGAGCGCGAATTTCGTGCTGCGCCTGTTTGGGCTGAGCGGCGAACATGGGGGCGACGCCCACTATTCCACTGACGAACTCAAGCTGATCCTGCGCGGCCGGCGGTTGACCGGGGCGTCGACCACGCCGGACACGCTGGGGATTTCGAGTTCGCATGCAGATTCCAGCTACAACGCCGACGAATGGAACACCATTGCGCATTCGCTGGATTTCAGCCGCATGACGGTGTCCGACCTGATGCGTCCAAGCCACGAGATGGTCGGCCTGCGCAACGACCTGCCGATGCGCGACAACATGCAGGTGATCGCGCGCCATCGTTTCAGCCGCTATCCGCTTTTTGCCGATGCGACCAGCGAACGTGTGCTCGGCATGATCCACTTGAAAGACCTGCTGCTCGCACGCGATGGCGCCGGGCGCGGCCTTCTCCACGGCCTGACGCGACAGGACACGAAGCAGGATTCCCTCGAGCGCCACGTGCGCCCGGTTCAATACGTAGCCGGCAATCTTTCAGCGCTCGAATTGTTCAGGCGTTTCCGCAAGGGCGCGCCGCACTTTGCGCTCGTCGGCCGCAAGGGCGAGAAGCCGATAGGTTTCCTCACGCTCGACAACCTGCTGGGCGCGCTCGTTGGCCAGATTCACGACGAGTTTCGTCAAGGCGATGCCGACTGGTCACGCATGGACGATGGCACGCTGATGGGCAAGGGCAGCTTGCCGGTGGTATCGCTGGAACGGGCGTTGGGGATCGATATCGACGAAGGTCAGTCGGAGTCTGTTGGCGGGCTCGTGATCAATGCGCTGGGCGATCTGCCTAGCGAAGGCCAGCGCGTGGGTTTCGATCGTTTCGATATCGTCGTGAAGAAGATGAACGGACCGCGCATCGTGCTCGTTCGCGTCTATCCGCATGAAGAGGTTGCAGAAGAAGCGGATTGATCCTTCCGCTTCCTCCGCGTTGATTCATCAGACCCGCGGTACGCCTTCTTCCATCAGCAATGCAACCGGCATTGAAGCCAGCGCATCGCGCATGAACAGGCGCTGACCATCGGACTTGGGCGCGTTCGGGCTCAGCCAGTCGAACAACGCCCGCGAAGCCAGCGCTTCCGGCAACACGACCGCCGTGTCGCCCCAATGGGCGGCATCGACCAGGGGCAGCGCGGTATCGTTTTCAGCGAGCAATGCGTCGGCCAAGCGCGTCGCGATCACGATCACGTATGCGCTTCCCGCGTGCCGCGCATACGCGACAACGCTATCCGCATGCGCACCTTCCACTTTCAGCGGTATGTACGAACCCTGCTCGAAAAGCGCTGGTGAATGCGCCCGCAAGGCAAGCGCGCGACGCACGATACCAAGCTTCACGCGGCCATCTTCCCAATTCTGCAACTGTTCCGATGGCGCACCCTGCGCCTCGCCTTCAGCAAGCCACGTGCGCCGCTGCTCGAAGTCCACGGGACGGCGATTGTCGGGATCGACGAGACTGAAATCCCATAGTTCGGTGCCCTGATAAAGATCCGGCACGCCCGGCGATGTCAGCCGCAACAACGTCTGCTGGAAACTGTTAATGGCGCCGGTTTTCGCAATCCGCGCGACGAACGCCGGCAACTCGCCGAGGAAGCCATCGCGGCGTTGGGGCGCGAGGATATCGAAAAGAAAATCGCGGCATGCGTTTTCATAGGCTTCGTCGGGCGCGAACCAGCTCGTGCGCAACTTGGCTTCGCGCATCCCCTTCAACTGCCACGCACTCACGCGCTCGGCAAGTTCCTTGACGCCGGCTTCGTTGTCGGGAGAAAGCGTAGGCGGCCAGCAGCCTACGAGCGTCTGATAAAGCATCGCTTCGGCGGCAGCACCTGGCGCCCAGTCGTTTTCATCGGCATTCAGGATGCGACGCTGCGGCGTGTTCAACGTCGACCAGCTTTTCAACGTTGCAGCCCACTCGTCGGGGATCTCGCTTAACGCCGCGATCCGCGCACGGACGTCTTCGCCGCGCTTGTGGTCGTGCGTGGCGGTCGTGAGCATGGCATTCGGGAAGCGTTTGGCGCGCTCCTCGTTGCCTTC
>NZ_CAXTGZ010000195.1:0-9932 GCF_964243625.1 uncultured Caballeronia sp. | reverse complement strand
GCCGCCGACACCCGCGCCGTTACCGCCGGCTCCGCCTGCAGCGCCACCGCCGCCACCGGCGCCTGCACCACCGCCGCCGCCCGCCTGAGCGTACACGCCGCCCGACAAGCCAAGGACAAGCGCCGATACCAAAATTTTCTTGGATATATGTTTCATTGCAGCCTCCTGGAAATTCCATTGATTGCGTTGCGAAGGACAATGTCGCAACGCCCGCCCTTCCTGTACTGCAAACGGCGTGCCGCTCAAGCACTTATTTGATGGGCGGTAAGCCTTGCCAGACGGGCATCCGGGCGATTACTGAGAGCGCGGCACTTGTGACCTTGCCCTGCGTGGACAAGGTATCGTCAAAGGGCTTTAGAGGCGCAAAACAAAAACCGGGCATCGCGCCCGGTCTTCAGTCCAACATTCCAATACCCCGTTATTACCAGCCCTGTTGTTGCTGGTAGTAACCGCGCTGGGGCGGCGGAGCGCACGGCACATAGGCACCGCGATAATTGTCGTAGCACGATCCTGGCGGCGGGCCTGGCTGGGCATAAACCGGTTGCGCATAAACCGGCTGATAAGCGGGTTGAGCGTAGACCGGCGGGGCATAAACAGGCGCTGCGTACACCGGCTGCGCCGTGACGGCAGACCCGACCAGCGCACCAATCACTGCGCCACCCAGCAACGCGCCGACTACGGCGCCGCCATTTCCGCCGTGATCGTGTGCGGACGCCTGACCTGCCATTGTGAGCGTACCGGCCATCAACAAGACTGCTGCAACGCGTTTCATTTGAGTTCTCCAGATCCCGTGGTCGGGACTATGGAAATGATCTTATGCGGGCAGCGAAGAAATAACTGATGCAGTTGGTAACGGATCATTTCAGCGGATACATATAGGAATGCCCCGCTTTGCAGTCCCGCTATACAGCCTTTTCACCCTTCAGTCGATGCACGCCTTAGCGCCCGCTCGACCGCGCCGGTCTCGCCCTGCGGGACGAAGATATAACCCTGGCCCCAGACGGTCTGCACGTAGCGCGGGTCGGAGGGATCGGCTTCAAGTAGGCGGCGCAAGCGCCAGATGGATACGTCCAGGCTGCGGTCGCGATACGTCCCGGCCTGTCCGCGCAGCTTTTCGTTCAACTGCGCGCGCGTGAGAACGACCATCTCGTTCTTGACGAAGATCTTGAGTGTTGCAAATTCGCCCGATCGCAGCGGCACGCGCTGGCCGTTGTGGCGCAGCTCGCGCGCAGCGAAATCCACTTCATACGGACCGAACCGGTACGGCGGCCGGTCTTCCGGCGCGCCCGGCGACGCTGCATCACGCCGCCTCAAGACTGTACGGATGCGTGCGAGCAATTCGCGCGGATCGAAGGGTTTGGCCAGATAATCGTCTGCGCCAAGTTCCAGGCCGATCACGCGATCGATCACATCGGAACGCGCGGTAAGGAAGATGACGGGAATATCGTCGCCGGCTGCGCGCAATTCGCGCAACGCGTTGATGCCATCCTGCTCGGGCATCATGACGTCGAGCACGACGATGGACGGCCGTTCTGCGTCGAGACGGCGCTTGAGGCCCGTACCGTCGTGCATTACCGATACCGCGAGGCCATGGCCTTGCAGGAATTCACGCACGAGGTCGCGCACTACGGGGTCGTCGTCGACGAGAAGAACGTGTTGGGTCATGCAGCGATTCTAAGACGCGCAATATGACTTTCGCGACAGGGATTCCTTTCCGCGCCTTTCATCGGATTGCACGAGGAGCGATGGCTCGCGTGCCTCAGACGAAATCGGCGAGCCGCGCCGGCCAAGCCTCCGGGCCGGCAATGCGTGCAAAACGACGGTTTTCCGGGCGGCGTCGCGTAAGAATCCGTAACCATGCAAAGGTCACGGAAAAGCCGCATCCTTATCCTGCACAGCTAAAATTTCCCGCATGACTACATCGGTATTGATCGTCGACGACGACCCGGCAGTGTGCGACCTGCTGAGCCGTTTCCTGATTACGCGCGGGCTGGAAGTCACTGTCCTGCACGACGGCACCGCCTTGCGCCGGAGGCTGGAAGTCGAACGGCCGTCCATTGTGGTCCTTGACATCATGATGCCCGGCGTCGACGGCCTCACCGCGTTGCGCCAGGTCCGCGCCGCCGGGGACGACATTCCGGTCATCTTCGTCACTGCACGCGACAGCGTGACGGAGAAAGTGGAAGGCCTGGAACTCGGTGCCGACGATTACCTTTCCAAACCCTTCGATCCGCGCGAGTTGCTTGCCCGTATAGATACGGTTTTGCGGCGGCGCGCGCCTGCGTCCTCGGCGCGTCCCGAAACCCGCGCCAGCGAGCGTTTCGGCCGCTTCGAGCTCGACTTCGTCACGCGCGCGCTGGTGAGCGGCACCGAGCGCATTGCGTTGCGCGACAGCGAGTTTGCCTTGCTCAAAGTACTGGTCAAGCATCCGTACAAGGTGTTGTCGCGCGTGTTGATTCACGATCTCGTGCATCGTGACGATGCAACCTTCAACGACCGCAGCCTCGACGTTCCCATCTGGCGCTTGCGCAGGATCATCGAAGAAGATCCGGCGAGTCCGCGCCATGTCCAGACCGTGCGTGGCCAGGGCTACGTGTTCATCCCCGATCCCGATGGAGTCCGCGACCGCCCCGATCGTGCAGCGCCGGTATGAAGATCTTCGGCTTTCCTGCCCGGGGCTCCTCTGCCCGGAGCAACCCGTTCAACTCGCTGTTCGGGCGCATGGCGCTCATTTCACTGGTCGTGCTCTTTGCCGTGCAGGCCTGCTGGTTCGCGGTACTGACCGTGCAGCGTCCCCATCACGATGCCGAAGGTTACGCACGCGGCCTGACGCTCGTGCTGGCCGCCGCGAACGACGACGCGCGCCAGGGCGTGCGGATAGCGCCCGCGCTGAACGCGAAGCTCGTATTGGCCGCGAATCTTCCTGAAGGCGTCGCGTTGCGCGAACCGGATCATGGTCCGATCGTGCATTTGCTGCGCGAGTTGCGCAACCTGCTGCCGCGCGGCGCACAGATTGCCGTCGATGGCCCGAATCATTCGCCGCGTCTCTGGGTGCGTTATCCCGACAATCCCAACTGGATCGTGACGCCCGTGGACTTGCCGGCGGCGCCACCGATTCTCATCGAATCCGTGGGGATGTTGCTGGCAGCCGTGATCCTTTCGCTGGTCGCCGCATGGCAATTGCAGCGGCCGTTGTCGCGTGTCGCGCAAAGCGCGCGGCAGTTCGGAACGGGCGAGCGGCCGGTGCCCGTTGAAGAACGCGGACCGCGCGAATTGCGCGACCTGATCCGCGCATTCAACCAGATGATGCGGCAGATCAACGACGCCGACGACGAAAAAGCCGTGATGCTGGCGGGCATCGCGCACGATCTGAAAGCGCCGCTCACACGCTTGAAACTGCGGGCGAGCGTGCTTGTCGACGACGACGCCGAGCGCGCGCATTTCATCCGCGATATCGATTCGCTGACGCGGATCGTGCAGCAGTTTCTGGAGTTCGCGGCAAGCACGCCGTCGGTGGGTCCGGCGGTCGGCGTGGACGGCTTCCTGGCGGAACAATTCGCGCAGGACGAGGCCGGCGAAGACGCGTTGTTCCGGCTCGAGCTGCTGGCGGGAGACGGATTCAGGTTGCCGCGAACATCGCTTGACCGGTTGGTGACGAATCTCGTGGATAACGCGCTGGAACACGGCGCACCGCCCGTCGATATCGGCACGTCCCGCCGCGGCAACGAATGGGTGATCACTGTACGCGACCACGGCGGCGGCATCCCGCCGGAGCGTCTGAACGATGCCCGCAAACCCTTCGTGCGGCTCGATCCGGCGCGCGCCGGAGACGGCCATTGCGGACTCGGCCTGGCGATAGTCGGACGCCTCGCACGCGAACTCGGCGGCCGGTGCGAGATCAGCAACGCGCCGGAACACGGACTGATGGTGCGGATCGTGGTTCCGGTTGCGGCCGACTATTCGGATGCAGGCGGCAGCGCGCCGATGCAAACCACGCGCACGCCGCAACCCGTCATGGCTTCTTGAACACGGCCTGTTCGAGTTGATCGAAGTTGAAGGGTTTGGCCAGCAATGTCGCATCGCTCAAGTCACTGCCGAGTTCCGATGCAATGCTCGCGCCATAACCCGATGCCAGCACCACTCGCACACGCGGCTGCAATCGCCTCGCAGCGCGCGCCAAGTCGAGGCCCGACATGCCGGGCATGCGGACATCGGTGAGAAGCACATCGAATGTCTGATTGCCGATCAGATCGAGCGCAGCCCGAGCGCTGTCCACCGCGTGGACCTGCGCGTCGAGCAGTTCCAGCAACTCCCGCGTGGCTTCGCGAGTGTTGATATCGTCTTCCACGACCAGGACGCGTAACGCCTGCGGGCCGGCTGGTTCCTCAGGGTGCGCCTGAATGGGCGGCTGGCTTTGTTCCGTGCGCAGCATCGACCGCACCTTGCGTGCGAGCGCATCCCGCCTGTACGGCTTGCTGATCAGCGCCACGCCTGCGTCGAGCCGGCCGCCGTGGACAATCGCATTTTCCGTGTAGCCGGAAGTGAACAAGACTTCCAGCGACGGCAGCATCTCGCGCGCACGACGCGCCATATCGACGCTGCGTAACGGTCCGGGCATTACCACGTCGCTGAAAAGCAGGTCGACGTGAACGCCGCTTTCGAGCACGTTCAGCGCGCTCTGGGCATCGGCGGATTTCAGGACGTTGTAGCCGAGTTCGGTCAAGGTGTCGACAACCGTTGCGCGCACGTTCGGATCGTCTTCCACGACCAGGATCGTTTCCGTGCCGCCCGTCACCGGTTCGTGCAAGGTCTCCACGCGGTGCGCTTCTTCTTCCATTGATCGAGGGAGGTAAAGCTTGACCGTCGTGCCCTCGCCCGGTTCGCTGTAAAGCTTGATGTGGCCGCCGGTCTGTTTCATGAAACCGTACGCCATGCTCAAACCCAGCCCCGTGCCGCGGCCTTCCGGCTTGGTCGTGTAGAACGGTTCGAAGGCCCGCGCAATAACCTCGGGCGCCATGCCGGTACCCGTGTCGGATACAGCGATCATCACGTACTGGCCGCTGCGCAGGTCGTCGTAATGGCGCGTGTACTCGTCATCGAGCATCGCGTTGCCGGCTTCTATGGTGAGGCGCCCGGCGCCGTCCATGGCATCGCGGGCGTTGATCGCCAGGTTGACGATCACGTTCTGCAGATGATTCGGATCGGCGAGCGTATTCCACAGGCCGCCCGACACCACCGTCTCCAGTTCGATGGTCTCGCCCAGCACGCGGCGCAACATGTCGTCCGAGTTGCGCAACAACCGCGCGACGTCCAGCGCCACCGGTTCGAGCGGCTGGCGCCGCGCGAACGCCAGCAGTTGCGAAGCGAGTTTCGCGCCGCGTTCGACCGCTTCGTGTGCGGCAGCAAGCCGCCGCGTCAAGGACTCGTGACCCTCGGCGTCCTGCGCAGCAAGCTGCAGATTGCCGCCAATGACTTGCAGCACGTTGTTGAAATCGTGCGCCACGCCGCCGGTCAGCTTGCCGACTGCGTCCATTTTCTGCGACTGGGCGAGCACCGCAGCGGTCTCGCGGCGTTCGGATTCGCTTACGCGCAGCGCGGCGGTGGCTTCATCGATACGCTGTTCCAGCGTCTCTTTGTGCAGCTCAAGCGCTTCGCTGAGACGTTTTTGCTCCTGCAGCGCCGTGTCGAGCGAACGCAGGTTGAGCACGCGCGCAGTGATATCGCGGGAAATCGATACAAGCCATTCCACGCCCGTCGGCCCGTTGACGGGCGAAACCGTCACCTCCCAGTACTTCGGCGTGCCTTTGGCCGTCGGACAAAGCGCTTCGAAGCGGGAATGCCGGCCCTGCAGCGCGTTACTGATGGCATCGCTTAGCAACACGCGCGATTCTGCCGGCCACAAGGATACCCACGACTTGCCCTTGAACGGCGCGAAGTCATCGATTTCCATCAGGCAGATGCCGTTCGCGTTCATGAACTCGAGCGTGCCGTCGGGTTTCATGATCTTGATGCAATCAGTGCTGCCGTTCAGGACGCTCAGGAAAAAACGGTCGGAATTTGGGGCGGCGTCAAGGGCCGGGGCGGTCGTCGCACCGAGTTCAGGCTCCGCCGGTTGAGGACCGAGAGGAAAACCAAACGGAACGTCGGCGCGTGCAACTGGTTCGGGCGTCGGGAAGCAGTGCGCACCCGTATCGTCAAGACGTGCGATCGCGGAATCAGGGCTAACGGGGTCGGTCATGAATCGGGCACAGGCGAGGGGAAACAGCGATGACAGCGCGAAGCAAGACGAATGGATGCGCTGGACGTGATCGGCAGTTGCAAGCAAGCAACGCGCCAGTCGGCAAATCATCAGCGCTTTACGTGTTGAAGGTTGTGCAGTGGACGCTCCACTGCAAGGCAGTCGTCTGCATTTCACATGCGGCGTGTAAAAAGCGTCACGATGGCCTGTAGTTCTTGCGCGATTTTTTAGTAAAGAGAGGCCCTGCCATGACCGTGCTGCCGGCAAGTTCGAACTTTAGGATCTCAAGCGTTTCCCTGATGGCGATTGACTCACGCGCGCCATCTCAGCACGACTTCAAACAATACGTTCCAATATGCGTTGGCAAGCGCGCTTCTTGCTGGCTCTGTTGCGCCCTGCGAGGCACCGCACCGCAGGGCTCGAATTCATGACCGGTGTATTCGTAGGTTGCCCGTCATGCACAACTGGCCGCGTCCACCGGGCGCGACATCTGGAGACACCCCATGCCTTTGGCCACGAATAACGCCGCTCATCAATCGCGTTTTCCCTCCGCGTTCGCCGCCGCCGTTCATGACGGCCTCACACATTCGCCGCAGAAAGAATTGCCGTCGATGTATCTGTATGACGAAGTCGGCTCCGCGCTTTTCGAGGTCATCACCGCGTTGCCCGAATACGGCGTAACGCGCGCCGAGGAGCGCGTGCTGTTGGCGCATTCGGCGGATATCGTCGCCGAATTGCCGCGCAACGTAACCGTTGCCGAGCTTGGCAGCGGCAGCGGACGCAAGACGCGACGCATCCTGGAAGCGTTATCGAAGAAGCGCCCCACCGGCGCCACCGAATACTGTCCGATTGAAATTTCGCCTGCCGCGTTGCAATTGTGCAAGCGTGAACTTGGGGATATCGAGCGTGTTTCGATAGTTGGATATGAGCGCGATTACCTTGCCGGACTCGCCGAAGTCAGTGCCAACCGGCGCGAAGGCGAAGTATTGCTCGTGCTATTCCTGGGCAGCACGATCGGCAATTTTTCGCGGCTTGCCGCGACGCGTTTTCTGAAATCGATACGTGGCATGCTCAAACCCGGCGATGCGTTGTTGCTTGGCATGGATCTGCTCAAGCCGCTGGATACGCTGATCGCCGCTTATGACGATCCAATTGGTGTAACGGCCGCGTTCAATCTGAATCTGCTTGCGCGGATCAACCGCGAACTGGACGCCGATATTCCCCTGGATGCGTTCAAACATCTCGCGCGCTTCAATCCCGATGCACGCAGCATCGAAATGCATTTGCGCGCAACGCGCCCGGTCAAGGCGACGATTCGCGCTGCTGATCTGACCGTGGAGTTTCGCGAAGGCGAAACGATCTGGACCGAGAGCAGCCACAAGTACAGCGCGGATGAAGTGGGGCCGCTGGCATCGGACGCGGGTTTCCGTTGCGCAAGGCAATGGACGGATGATGAATGGGGCTTTGCAGAGAGTTTGCTGGTCGCGGGGTGAGCATTGATCGCCTTTCCCGCGTGTGGCGTTATTCAGAACCCGCGCACTCCTCCGACTGAATCAGTTGGGTGCTGCGGGTTTCGTCAATGCGCATGTGAAGGACCGGGGCCGACGGCCGATGACGTTATCGGTATCCGCCCGCCGACAAGCGCTTGAACCTAGTGCTGCTCGAACCGCTCGAACCGCTTTTCGATATACCGCTCCTCGCTGGTCAGGTCCGTAACCCGCGCATGCGGCGGTCCGCGCCGCAACCATTCGAGCATTAGATCGACCTGATTTGCGGGCCCCTGAATCATCGCTTCAACAGACCCATCCTCGAGATTCGCCACCCACCCGCGGACGCCCAGCGAATGCGCGCGCCGCAATGTCGCGTGACGGAAACCGACGCCCTGCACCACGCCCCGCACACGCACGTAATACGTTTCTATTCGAGTATCGAGATCCGGACTCGGCATGTTCGCTTCTCCTGATTATTGCGCCAACCAAGGCATAAACTTTCGGGCGGCCATGAACCGGCTCACGCCCATCAGGGAGCATTCTAGACAAGACCGGCAAAACGGACAGCGCACGCGTCCGCGTCATCGTCCCCAATCAGCCAAGCCGGAACGGCTGCGCGGTCTCTCCGGAATTGCTGCTCGCGCGCCGCGCCACCGCTTCGCGCGGCACGGTGACTTCGAACACCGTGCCATTCTCGGCATCGGAGCGCACTTCCACACGGCCGCCATGCATCTGCGCAATCTCGCGCGTGATGTACAGCCCGAGCCCCAGACCACCCGTTTCCTGCTGCGGCCTGCCCGACCGGTACGGCGCGAAAATCGTCGGCAGGACATCCACGGGAATCTCGCCGGCGTTCTGCACCGTGATCGTCACTTCGTCCGCTGTCTCACCGTTGAGGCGCACGTGGATTGGCGAACTCTCGCGTCCATGCGTCAACGCATTGCCGATCAAGTTCGAAAACACCTGCGACAACAAATCGCCATCGCCCTGCAGCAACGTATCGCCGTCGCGGAAAATAAAGATGCGCCCCTTGCCCACGCGCGCTTCGTATTCCTCGACGATATTCTTCGCCAGCGTCAGCAATTCCACTGCCCGCGGCTGCAGCGTCACGCGTCCGCCGCGCAGCCGTGCGAGGTTGAGCAGCTGATCGACCATGCGCACCATCCGCATGCCGCTGCTCTTGATACGCGTGCCGATATTCGCGACGTTTTCATCGGGGACGAAACGCGCCAGATATTCCGCCGATGCAATCACCGCCGACAACGGCGTGCGCAGGTCGTGGCCGAGCACGGCCATGAGCATTTCGTTGGCATCGAGGAGATGCTGGACGGTTGCAAGCTGCGTGGCCAGTTGCTGCTTCTGCTTCTCAATCTGGATGAACACATCCACCTTCGAGTTGAGAATGCGCGAATCGTACGGCTTGTAGAGGAAGTCAACCGCGCCGGCTTCGTAGCCACGGAACGTGCGCCCGGTGTCCTGTGCGGTCGCGGTCAGGAAGATGATCGGCACGTGCGCCGTGCGCGGACTGCCGCGCATCAGTTCCGCGAGCTCGAAACCGTCCATGCCGGGCATGTTGACATCGAGAATGGCGAGCGCGACTTCATGCTTGAGCAGCAATTCGAGTGCGGCGGGACCCGATCCGGCGGCCAGCACGGAAATGTCGGGCCGCGCGAGCGAGGCTTCGAGCGCGGTGATGTTGTTCTGCACATCGTCAACGATCAGAACGTAAATCGGTTGCCTGTTGAGTTCCATTAGCGGAGTTCCATTTGGGGTGTCAGCTCCAAGTCAACCTGGGTCACGTCGCAGATCCTTGTCCGATGCCGCGCAAGCGTGCGGCCATCGCGTCGAGTGTAAGAACATCATGTACTCCGCCGCGCGCAATCGCGCCCAGCGGCATTGCGGTGGACGACGCAGTCTGCGGGTCCTGCACCCAGCAGCGGCCACCGGCGTTCCTGATCGCAGCGAGGCCGCGCGCGCCATCGTCGTTCGCGCCCGACAACACAATGCCAAGCAATGCATCGCCAAAACACAGCGCCGCCGATTCGAACAGCACATCCACCGATGGCCGCGAAAACCGCACCGGCGGATCGACCGATAACGAGATCGTGCCATCGGGCTCGACCAGCATGTGATAACCCGGCGGCGCGAGATAAATCGTGCCGCCGGTGATGGTGGCTTTATCGTCGGGTTCCACCACCGGCAAG
>NZ_CAXTGZ010000194.1:0-9956 GCF_964243625.1 uncultured Caballeronia sp. | reverse complement strand
CACGCGGCGCGCGGAGAGCTCGAAACGCGCGACGAGATCATCACGACCATCCAGTCCCATCCGTGCAATCCGGCGACCGCCGCAACAGCCGGTTTCAAGCTCATCACGCTGGCGCTGGAGGAGGACGGTTATCCGTCGGTCGAAGCGCTGAGGTCGGTGGTATCGAATCGCACGGCTGCGTTGATGGTCAACAATCCCGACGACATGGGCATCTACAACCCGCACATCAAGGAATGGGTTCGAATCGTGCATGAAGCGGGCGGCCTGTGTTTTTACGACCACGCCAATTTCAACGGCGTGATGAGCCGGATCCGCGCCCGCGAGCTGGGTTTCGATGCCTGCATGTTCATGCTGCACAAGACCTTCGGCGGTCCCAAGGGCGGCGGCGGTCCGGCGGTCGGCGCGTACGGTTGCACCGAAGCGCTTGCGCCTTATCTGCCGGGCCCGCTGGTCGTGCGCCGTGACCATGCCTGCACGCTCGAACCGGGCGCGGACCTGAGCATCGGGCGGGTGCGGGAATTCCTCGGCAACGTACAGACGGTCGTGAAGGCCTACGCGTGGATTCGCGCGATGGGCGCAGAGGGCATCGCCACGGCGGCGGATCTGTCGGTGCTCGCAAACAACTACATGACGCAAGCGCTCACGAAGATTCGCGGCGTGACGTGCTCGCATCCGCACATCGGCGCTTGGCGCATGGAGATGACGCGCTTCAGCCTCGAAACCATGGAGCGGGACACCGGCGTCAGCGTGTTCGATGTCCAGAACCGCATGGTGGATTTCGGCATCGATGCATTCTGGCTCGCGCACGAACCGTGGCTCGTGCCGCAGCCGTTCACGCCGGAAGCGGGAGAAATGTGGTCGAAGGAGGATATCGATACATGGATTGCCGTGCTGCAGCGCATCTCCTACGAAGCGTATTCGACGCCGGATATCGTCCGTACTGCGCCGCATAACCATCCGGCCGGACGTATCGATACCGAACCGCTGGAAGATCCGTCGCGTTGGGCCATGACCTGGCGCGCGCACCTGAAAAAGCGCGCGCACGACTGATCACCGTGAGCATCTCCGCTGCCCGTGAGCGGCGGAGATGCTGGAGCGTCAGCCCTTCCAGTGCCCTTCTGCCTTGAGCTCGGCGAACACAGTGTCCACCGAGATCTTCGCGCGCTTCACCATCTCGACGATCTCTTCTTCCGAGATGACGAACGGCGGCGAGAACGCGATCGAATCGCCGTCCGGCAAACCTCGCGTGATCAACCCGTTCGCAAGCGCTGCCTTTGCGACCCGCACGCCCACTTTCAACGCAGGATCGAAGCGCTTCGCCGGATTTCGCTCGGCAACAAACTCGACCGCGCCGATCAGCCCGAAGCCGCGCACGTCGCCCACTGCCGGATGGTTTGCAAACGCCTCCCGCAAGTGCTTGTGCATTACTTCGCCGCGCGCGCCGGCTTGCGCGACCAGGTTTTCATCTTCGATAAGCTTTAGGTTCGCAAGTGCCGCCGCCGCCGCGACCGGATGGCCGCTGTACGTGAAGCCGTGGCCGAACACGCCGAGCTTGTCGCTGCCGGCCCGGATGCCCTGCCACACTTTCTCCGACACCAGGCTCGCCGACAAAGGCACGTACGCCGATGTCACCCCCTTCGCAACCGTGATCAGGTCGGGCTTCATGCCCATTGCCTCGGTGCCGAACATCGTGCCCAGACGGCCAAAGCCACAGATCACTTCGTCGGCGATCAGCAGGATGTCGTATTTGTCGAGGATCTTCTGGATGGCCGGATAGTAGCCGGCCGGCGGCACGATCACGCCGCCTGCGCCCATCACCGGCTCCATGATCATGGCGCCGACCGTTTCGGGACCTTCGGCAAGGATCAGTTGCTCCAGGTCGTTCGCGAGTTTTGCGACAAACTCGGCGTCGCTCTGACCCGGCTCGGCTTCCCACAGCCTATGCGGTGCGGTGGTGTGCTTGATGAAAGACAGCGGCAAGTCGAAGCCATTATGCAGTCCGGGCAAGCCGGTCATGCCCGCCGTCACGACGGTCACGCCGTGATAACCACGCCTGCGCGCGATGATCTTTTTCTTGAGCGGCAGGCCCCGGGCGTTGTTGTAATACCAGACGAGCTTGACCTGGGTATCGTTCGCGTCCGAACCCGAATTGCCGAAGAAAACCTTGGACATGGGTACCGGCGACATCTCGATCAGCTTCTGCGAGAGCAGGATCGGGAGGTCCGTCGACATCGATGCGAACGTATGGTAGTACGGCAGCTTCAGCGCCTGCGCATGCATGGCGTCGGCGATTTCCCGGCGTCCGTAGCCAATGTTGACGCACCACAATCCCGCCATTGAATCGATGTAACGCGCCCCGCGATTGTCCTCCAGCCACACGCCCTCGCCTTTCACCATCACGAGCGGCCCGTTGCGCTCGTGATCGCTCAGCGCCGTGAATGGATGGAAGAAGAACTGCCGGTCCAGATCGTTGAGATCGGGCGCTTGGCCCGCGACGGGGAAACTCATGAACATTCTCCAGGTTGGCAACGCATTTGCGGTGCTTCAATGACGGCACCGGACGCACATTTGTGCGCATTGCGTCATTTTGGGCGATATGAGAACATAAATCAACGAATCGAAAATGTCTCGAAGCCCAAACAGGAGAAAATCAACTATGCTGCAACTCAACGACCCGACCCTTCTCAAGCAGGCGCTGTTTTTAAACGGCGAGTGGATTGCCAACACAGACAAGGGTTTTATCGATGTTAACAATCCTGCGACCGGCGCGCTGGTGGGGAAAGTCCCGAAAGCCAGCCGTGAGATGACCGCAACGGCAATTGAAAAAGCGCATCATGCACTGCCCGCGTGGAGCGCACGCCCTGCGGCACAACGTTCGCAAATAATTAAACGCTGGTTCGATCTGATCGTCACTCACGTGGACGATCTGGCGCGGATTCTCACTGCAGAGCAAGGCAAGCCGCTCGCAGAGGCGCGCGGTGAGATTCTTTACGGCGCCGCATTCTTCGAGTGGTACGCCGAGGACGCGAAGCGCCTGCACGGCGAAGTGCTGCAGGCACCGGTTGCCGGACGCCGCATGCTCGTGCTGCGCCAGCCGATCGGCGTATGCGCGGCGATCACGCCCTGGAATTTCCCGATGGCGATGATCCCCCGCAAAGCCGCACCCGCACTCGCGGCCGGCTGCACGATGGTGCTCAAACCCGCGAGCGCAACGCCTTTTTCCGCGCTCGCACTGGCCGAACTCGCGCAACGCGCCGGGTTGCCGGCTGGCGTGTTCAGCGTGATGACGGGCGCGGCGTCGGAAGTGGGTGACGAACTCGCCACGCATCCGCTCGTGCGCAAGCTTACCTTCACGGGTTCCACGGAAGTCGGCCGGTCCCTGATGCAAAAGGCGTCGGGCACGATCAAGAAGGTCGCGATGGAACTAGGCGGCAACGCGCCGCTGATCGTCTTCGACGACGCCGACATAGACGTCGCGGTGGCCGGCACGATTGCATCGAAGTTTCGCAACATGGGCCAGACGTGCGTGTGCGCGAACCGGATCTACGTGCAGTCGGGCATTCACGACCGGTATGTGGAAGCGCTCGCGAAGGCCGTGAATGCGCTGAAGGTAGGCGACGGTTTCGCCGACGGCGTGACCCAGGGGCCGCTGATCGATGACCAGGCAGTGGCCAAGGTCGAGGAACACATCAGCGATGCGCTGGCGCAAGGCGCCAAGGTCGTGGCTGGCGGCAAACGCCATGCGCTCGGGCGGTCCTTCTTCGAGCCCACGGTTCTGACCGACGTCACCCAGTCGATGAAGATCGCCATCGAGGAAACTTTTGGGCCCGTCGCGCCGGTGTTCTGCTTCGACTCGGAAGCCGAAGCCGTTGCCGCTGCCAACAACACTGAATTTGGTCTCGCCGCCTACTTTTTCACGCGTGACAATGCGCGGGTCTGGCGGGTCAGCGAGGCGCTGGAATGCGGGATCGTGGGAGTCAATACCGGCGCTACATCGTTTGAGGGCGCGCCCTTTGGCGGGGTCAAGGCATCGGGCGTCGGGCGCGAAGGATCAAAGCACGGCATTGAAGAGTTCACTGAACTCAAATATGTGTGCATCGCGGAAATCTGCTGATAAACTTTGCAAGTTGCAGGTTTTGTGCGCCATGCGCCCACTGCGCTCATGTAAAAGGAAAACATATGGCCGCGTACGAGACGGCCCTGGAGGACGACGACGAAGTACGCGATCGCGACTACGTCGGCTCGTTTGCACGGGGCCTTGAAGTCATCAAAGTGTTCAACCGGCACACGCCGCGGCGCACCCTTAGCGAGGTGGCCGAGGCAAGCGGCATGACACGCGCCACGGTACGGCGGTTTCTCCTGACGCTCGTGCGTGAAGGTTATGCCGAAACCGACGGCAAGTACTTCAACCTCAAGCCCAAGATCCTGGAGATCGGTTTTTCGGCGTTATCGTCCATGAACATCTGGGACATCGCGCAACCGATCATGAACGCGCTCTCCGCGAACGTGCAGGAGTCGTGTTTCGCCGCGGTCCTGGATGGCGATTCCGTGATCTACGTGGCGCGGGCTGCTTCGAACCGGATCATGAACGTAGGCATTTCCATCGGCAGTCGCACGCCCGCGCATTGCGTGTCGACCGGGCGCGTCCTGCTGGCGGCGCTGCCGGATGTCGAATTTCACCATTATCTGGAAAGCGCGAAGCTGCAGAAATTCACGCCCAATACGGTGACCTCGAAGGTCAAGCTTCGAGAGCTGGTGGAGGAAACGCGCTTGCGCGGATGGTCGATCGTGGACCAGGAACTCGAGATCAGCCTGCGCTCGATTTCAGTGCCCATTCGCGACCGCGACGGCAAGGTGGTCGCCGCGCTGAATGTCTGCTGTCCCGCTGAGCGAGTCACGCCGCAAGATATCAGTTCGAGGATTCTGTCGGCCATGCTGGAAGCGTCGAAAGATATTACGCGAGCGTTACAGGCCTGATTCGCCCGGCTTGCGACTTCTTGAAACGGCACGCATTGCGTGCCGTTTTTTTTGCGCTTCCGCCGAATCACTGTCAAGCTTTAATGACACGTTGTTTACATGGCGAACTTTTGTGCGCTAATATCGATGCGCCGTCGCGAGACGTAACCATCGGAGCCATCGTTCATGCAGTTGTCATTGAAGGGCAAGGTCGTAGTGGTCACGGGAGGCGGACGCGGTCTGGGTCACGCCATCGCCTCGATGTTCGCCGGTCAGGGCGCGGTCGGCGTCGTGGCCGACCTGCCCTCGCCGGCGCGCCTGGAGCCGCCGCCCGGCATGATCGCCATCGACTGCGACGTCAGTTCCGAAGCGAGTGTCAGCGCCTGCGTGGCGGCGACGCTCGAGCGTTTCGGCAAGATCGATATCGTGATCGCGAACGCCGGCATCGTGCCCGGCTGGCGCGCCACTGAGGACCTCGATTTCGACGAATGGGACCGCGTGATGGCGGTCAATGCACGCGGCGCCGCACTCACGATCGCCAAGACGGCGCCCGCGCTGGGCGAGACGCAAGGCGCGATTGTCGTGATGGCATCGATCAATGCGTATGCCGCTCATGGCCGCCAGATGCTCTACACCGCATCCAAGCACGCCGTGCTCGGCATTGTCCGCTCCGCCGCGCGCGATCTCGGCCCGCAAGGCGTGCGGGTCAACGCGCTCGCGCCGGGTCCCATTGCAACTGACGCGCTGCTCGAGCGCATCCGGCATCGCGCAAGCGCGGGTGGTGTGCCCGCTGATACCGCCCTGCACGACCTAGCGAACGGCAACGCGCTGCGCCGTCTTGCAAGCACGGACGAAGTTGCGAAAGCCGCGCTGTTCCTCGCATCGGATCTGGCCAGCGGCATCACCGGTGTGCTGCTTCCCGTCGATGCCGGCCTGCAATAACCCTTCCTCCTCTCAAGCCAAATCAGCCATGTTCAGTCTGGAAAACAAGACGGTGCTCGTCACGGGTGCGTCGAAAGGAATTGGTGCGGCGATCGCTGCTGCGCTCGGCGAAGCCGGCGCGCACGTCATTGCGCATTACGGTCAGGATCGGGCAGGCGCCGAACACGCGCTGGCCAGCGTGCCCGCCTCCCGCAAGCATTTCGTGCAGGCCGACCTGAAGGACCTGACAGCCGTGGAAGCCATGTGGGATGCGGCCCAGGCGTGGCGCGGGCGGATCGATGTCTATGTGAACAACGCGGCCATCATGCTATGGCATGGAGGCTTTGAGGCCGATGACACCACGTGGGACGCCGTCTGGGACGAGACGCTCGCCGTCAACGTGCTTGCGCCCGCGCGCCTGATCCGGCGCGCCGTCAAGCACTTCCTCGCCCAGCGTGGCGGCGTGCTCGTCACCATCTCGAGCTGGGCTGCCCAGCGCGGCGTGACCAATCCCGACACGATTGCCTACGCAGCATCAAAAGCCGCCGTGCGTTCGATGACTCAGACGGTCGCCCGCGCGCACGCACGCGACGGCGTGCTGGCTTACATCGTGGCGCCCGGCGTCGTGCGCACGCAGATGTCCGAAGCGTTCGCTGCGACGCAAGGCGGCGAGGACCGGATCACCGCCACCCTCGCGATGGGCGAATGGGTGCCGCCCGACGACATCGGCAGCCTGGTGGCGTTTCTTGCAAGCGGCAAGGTACGGCACCTGAGCGGAGCGACGCTGGATGTGAACGGCGCCAGCTACGTGCGATGAAACACCAAATGGCGTTTAATTTGAGAACATAAGTGCGCCTCGCGCACATTTTCTTTGACATCGTTTTTTGATGAAGCGACAATTTTTGCTCGGACTGACGATCAAGCCGCGCCAACCCGGTTCCCCCCTTTGCCCTTTCTGGAGAGTTCGCAATGCTTAGAGCAGTATTCCTCGTGCTGGCAGCGGTTCTCGCGACGGTGACCTCGCAAGTCACCGAAGCCCGCACGCTCGATCAGGTCATCAAGAGCGGCACCATTCGCATTGGCGTGAACCCGAACTTTCCGCCCATGAGCTCGTACAACGCGACCAATCAACTGGCCGGTTTCGATATCGACGTGGGCAACAAGATCGCCAGCGCGCTGAACATCAAGGCCGAGTTCGTGCCCACAGAAGCCGCGCAACGCGTGCCGTTCCTCGTGTCCGACCGCATCGACATCTCGCTGGGTGCGTTGACGCGTTCCGCCGAGCGCGCACAGTTGATCGATTTCACCGTGCCGCTGCACACCGAGTCGATGTCCGTGCTGACCACCGACAAGCTCAAGGCCGCAAAGTGGACGGACCTGAATTCGCCTTCGGTGACCCTGGTCGACATGCGCGGCAACTGGTCGGTCGATTACGTGAAGGACAAGCTGCCGAAAGCGAAGATGCTGCTGGTTGAATCGATTGCGGATACCGTTCGCGCCGTCGCACAGGGACGTGGCGATGCGATCGTCGAGAACATCGACTTCTTCCAGAACTTCACGAAGAACTATCCGAACATCAAGTGGCGCACGCTGAACGATCCGATCTTCGTCAACTACGACAGCATCGGCGTTTCGAAGGGCAACTCCACATTGAAGGACTACCTGAACGTATTGCTGTACGACATGCATTCGTCGGGCTTCGTCAATGACACGTGGCAGAAGGCGTATGGCACGCCGATGCAAAAGCCGATCGTCGCCAACCCTTACTTCTGAGCCTTACCCGGACGCTCGTTTCTGATGCGCCCGGCACTCCATGACTTCGCGTGCCTGATCGGGCACGTCGTCATTTGATGCGGACGGCCATGACTTACACCCTTCAATACGCCGATGTGCTGCGCCAGTTGCCATATCTCGCGGCCGGCGCGGTGCTGACGCTCGAGATCGCGTTCATCTCGTTCTGGCTTGGTTGCACGATCGGCCTGGCCGGTGCGCTCGGCAAGCTGCATGGCGGCGGCATTGTGCGGCGGCTGGTCGGCACTTATGTTGTTCTGCTGACCAATACGCCCGCGCTCGTCCAGATCTTCTTCCTCTTCTACGCGCTGCCTGACGCCGGCATCACGCTCTCGCCGATGACCGCTGTGCTGATCGGCCTGACCCTCAACTCAGGCGCCTATCTCACCGATATCCTGCGCTCAGGCATCAGCTCGGTACGCACCTCGGAGATGGAGACAGCCGAGACGCTCGGCATGTCGCACCTGCAGATGCTGCGCTACGTGATCCTGCCGCATGTGGCGAAGACCATCTACGCGCCGTTATGTAACTTCTTTGTCTGGCTGGTGCTGGGCAGCTCGATCGGTGCGATCTTCGGCGTTGAAGAACTCACGGGCCGCGCAATCAATATCTCCAGCGCCAACATGCGCACCATCGAAACCTTTTCGGTCGTGGCCGCCATGTACGTAGCGCTCACCTTCGTTGCGTCGATCGCGCTCGCGTTGACCGGACGCTACGCCTTTCGCGTCAAAGCGAGGA
Source organism: uncultured Caballeronia sp. (assembly GCF_964243625.1). NCBI lineage: Bacteria > Pseudomonadati > Pseudomonadota > Betaproteobacteria > Burkholderiales > Burkholderiaceae > Caballeronia > uncultured Caballeronia sp. Next base: position 1,550 of record NZ_CAXTGZ010000194.1, on the reverse strand, counting down.
TCTTCTGATGCTCGAACAGATCATTGCGCAGTTTCCTACGTTCTTTACCCGCTTCACCTTCGAGTTCCTGCTCGAAGCCATGGGCCGCACGCTTGCGATGACCGCCCTCGGTTGCGGCGTCGGCATTGTGCTTGGTACGGTGATCGCGGTGACGCGCATCACCAAGGCCCGTGTGCTCGCGCCCGTGCGCTTCGTGCTGACCGTGCTCGTGGAGGTGTTTCGCCGCATCCCGTTCCTGGTCAACCTGTTCATCGTGATGTTCGCGCTGCAGGGCTTCGGCTCGGACATCTCGTTGTTCACCATCGCAACCGTGTCGATCTGCATCGTGGCGACCGCGTTTTTGTCCGAGGTGATCCGCGCCGGACTTGAATCGGTGCCGCGCCAGCAGATCGAGGCCGCCGAGGTGATGAATTTCGGCTTCGCGCGCACGCTGTTCCTGGTGTTGCTGCCGCAATCATGGAAAGTGATCTTGCCGCCCGCGTTCGCGTTCATGGTGATGTTCATCAAGGACACGTCGCTGGCGTCGCAAATGGGTGTTGTCGAGCTGACGTTCACGGGCAAGGTCCTGATGAACCGCGGCTTCTCGCCCTTCCTGGTGTATGGCGCCGTGCTGGCCGCCTATTTCATCCTGTCTTACCCGCTCAGCCGTCTGGGTGCTCATCTGGAGAATCGCCTTGCCACACCTCGCAGTCGAAAAACTCTCAAGCGCGTACGCTCAGCAACAGGTTCTGCGCGACATCACACTCTCGGTTGAACGGGGCGAAGTGATCAGCCTGATCGGCCCTTCCGGATCGGGTAAGAGCACGCTGTTGCGCACGCTGGTAGGCCTGATGCCGCCGACCGCCGGGCGCGTCGTGCTCGACGATGAACCGCTCGACTATTCATCGCGCAAAAGCGTGCGCGCCGCACGCGACAAGATGGCGATCGTGTTCCAGCAGTACAACCTGTTCCAGAACATGGACGTGCTGGGGAACGTGACCATCTCGCCCATCAAGATCAAGAAGCGGCCGCGCGATCAGGTCGAGACCGAGGCGAAGGAATTGCTGCGCCGTGTCGGACTCGCGGAAAAGCACAAGAGTTATCCCGATGAACTCTCGGGCGGGCAGCAACAGCGCGTGGCTATCGCAAGAGCGCTGGCGCTCAAGCCCGAACTTCTCCTGCTCGATGAAATCACCGCCGCGCTCGATCCCGAGCTCGTGAACGAAGTGCTCGATACCGTGCGAACGCTCGCCGGCGAGGGCATCACCATGCTGCTGGTGTCGCACGAGATGTCGTTCGTGCGCGAGGTATCCACGCGCGTGGTGATGATGGACAAGGGACAGGTTGTCGAGATCGGTACGCCGGACAAAATTTTCGGCAACGCGAGCGAAGCCCGGACACGGGACTTCGTCGGCAAGATCCTGCGGCACCACTGACTCGCGCTGTCAGACGCTCGCCAGCAGGAACGGCGAGAGATCCACGTCGAGCGGTGCGGGCTTGCCCTGCACCAGACTCGCGATGATCTGCGCCACCGCCGGCCCGGCGGTGAAGCCCATCCACGGGAAGAAGTT
>NZ_CAXTGZ010000193.1:0-9970 GCF_964243625.1 uncultured Caballeronia sp. | reverse complement strand
CATCTTTGCTTGCGAGTACAAAACAAAAAACAATTCCCGCGTCTATGGCGAGCGTCGCAATGACGTAATCCCGCCACAGTCTTGTCGCCAGATGCCCGCATCCATTCCTCTCAAAATTAGTCGCATTAACAATGGGTTCGGCGAGCGTTTCTGATCGCATTTTTATTGTTGCCGGATTGCAGATTGCCCGGGTGCACCGTGGCATATAGCATCGCGGGCTATCGACTGGCAGACCGGCTCCTCGTTCAAGCGTCCTTTTCGCATCGCGTTACATCGGGCGATAAAAGTTCGTCGCGCGCAATGTATTGAAACCGCTATAGACAGCATAAGGAAAGTTATTTTTGTCCAGAAAAATGATCCGTAAAGATGGTCCCGCCCTAAGCCATCCGCACGCATAGCGGACATTTATAAGAACAGTCCGATAAAGCGAGGCAATGTCCCTCGCCGAATCCCGTTTTAACGTTAATACGACAGGAGAGTCCATGAAGCCACCCGTGAACCGCGTGCTTAAGGCCGCGGCCAAGGCTACCGTTACTGCCGGCATGTTCGGCTTGCTTGCCGCCAGTTCCGCCCAAGCGCAATCGAGCGTCCAGTTGTACGGACAGGTCGACGAATGGGTGGGCGCCACGAAGTTTCCAGGCAGCGACCGCGCCTGGAACGTGGGTGGCGGCGGTATGTCGACGTCCTACTGGGGCATGAAGGGCAGCGAAGATCTGGGTAACGGCTACAAAGCCATCTTCACGTTGGAAAGCTTTTTCCGTGCGCAAAACGGTCAATACGGCCGCTTTCAGGGCGATACGTTTTTCGCCCGCAACTCGTATGTGGGCATCCAGTCGCCGTACGGTACCGTCACTGCGGGCCGGCTGACGACGCAGCTGTTTGTATCGACGATTCTGTTCAACCCGTTCATCGATTCCTACACCTTCTCGCCGATGGTGTATCACGTGTTCCTCGGACAGAGCACGTTCCCCACGTACACGACCGATCAGGGCGTGGTTGGCGACTCGGGCTGGAACAACTCGGTCCAGTACACGACGCCGGATTTCAGCGGCTTGTCGGGTAGCGTGATGTACGGCCTCGGCAACCAGGCAGGCGAAAACGGCGCGAAGAAATACAGCGCGCAGTTCCTCTACTTTCACGGCCCGTTTGCCGCGACCGGCGTGTACCAGTACGTGAACTTCAGCTCGGCACCAACTGACCTGTCGACCTTCATACCGGGCTACAAGAGCCAGAGCGTGGCTCAACTCGGTGCGTCGTACGACATGAAGTACGTCAAGTTCTTCGCGCAATACATGTACACGAAGAACGATATCGATCCGGGTACGTTCCACGTCAACACCGGGCAGGGCGGCGTGACGATTCCGGTGGGCGTTGGCTCGGTAATGGCGTCGTACGCGTATTCGCGCAGCAATGGCGGCCTGGATCAGACGCACAAGAGCTGGGCGCTCGGCTACGACTATCCGCTGTCCAAGCGTACCGATGTCTACGCGGCATACCTCAACGACAAGTACACGAGCATCTCCAGCGGCAACACGTACGGCGTTGGCATCCGCGCGAAGTTCTGATTAGAGCAACACGCTTGAAAAAAATCCCCGCCCGGTCCTGACCGTGACGGGGATTTTTTTAATTTAGCCCAATCAGCCGAAAATCAACGCGCGATCCCGAGCCGATCCTTCGCGCCGTCGTATTCCTGCTTGAGGCGCGTCACGAGTTCGGCCACGGTCGGGACATCGTCCATCAGGCCCACGCCTTGTCCCGCGCCCCAGATTTCCTTCCACGCCTTGGCCTTGACCGCGGCATCGCCGAAATTCATCGCGTTTTTATCCGATGCCGGCAGCGCATCCGGGTCCAGCCCCGCGTTCACGATGCTTTGGCGAATGTAGTTGCCGTGCACGCCGGTGAACAGGTTCGTATAGATGATGTCGGCGGCCTTCGATCCTACGATTGCCGTCTTGTAATCTTCCAGCGCATGGGCCTCGCGCGTTGCAATAAAGCGCGTGCCGATGTACGCGAAATCCGCGCCCATTGCCTGGGCGGCGAGGATCGATCCGCCATTGGCGATGGCGCCGGACAACGCGATGGGTCCATCGAAAATGCGCCGTACTTCGCCGACCAGCGCGAACGGCGACGTCATCCCCGCGTGGCCGCCGGCGCCCGCTGCTACAAGGATCAGGCCATCAACGCCTGCCTCCAGCGCCTTTTCCGCGTGCCGCATATTGATCACGTCGTGCAGCACGATGCCGCCGTAGCTGTGAACCGCGTCGATCATCTCCTTCACCGGCGCGCGCAAGCTCGTGATGAAAATCGGCACGCGATGCTCAACGCACACGCGTACATCGGCTTCAAGCCGCGCGTTCGAATGATGCACGATCTGGTTCACTGCAATCGGCCCGACCGGCGCGCCGGGATTCGCCGCCTTGTGCGCCTCGATGCCCTCGTTGATCTGCGTGAGCCACTCGCCGAGCAACTCGGCCGGCCGGGCGTTCAGCGCGGGAAACGAGCCGACAATGCCCGCCTTGCACTGCGCGAGCACGAGCTCCGGATAGCTGACGATAAACATCGGTGAAGCAATGACCGGCAGCGCGAGGTGTTGCAAAGCGGCGGGGAGTGCCATGACACGAGTCTCCTGATTGAATATGAAGCTGAGCACGAAAGCCGAACGATCGTTCGATTATAGGCGAAGCTGTAGCGCGCATGACCGGCATGAACTGAGGAAGTCTTCAGGTTCTACCCTGATTCGGGCACGAGAGCAGTCTAGTATCGTCGAGGACGCCTACAATCGTTTTCCCGTTCATCGGATCATCGGATAGAGACGCCATGCCGTTCGAAGACTACCAACCGTTCACCTTCAATGTTTCGGGCGTCGATATTTTCGGCATGAAGGGCGGCAGCGGACCGCCGTTGTTGCTGTTGCACGGTCATCCGCAGACGCATGAGATCTGGCACAGGCTCGCGAAAGATCTGGCGCAGCATTTCACCGTAATCGCCACCGACCTGCGCGGCTACGGCGCGTCGGGCAAACCGCCGAGCGACGAACACCACACGCCGTATTCGAAACGCGTGATGGCCGCCGATCAGGTCGCCGTCATGCGGCATTTCGGCTTCGAGCGTTTCATGGTCTGCGCGCACGATCGCGGCGCGCGTGTGGCGCACCGGATGGCGCTGGATTTTCCGCAAGCCGTCGACCGGCTGATGCTGCTCGATATCGCGCCGACGCTCGCCATGTACGAAGCCACCGACCGCGCTTTCGCCACCGCTTATTTCCACTGGTTCTTCCTGATCCAGCCGGAGCCGCTGCCCGAGCTGCTGATCGGCGCGCATCCGGATGCGTATGTGGAGCGCGTGATGGGCAGCCGTCACGCGGGCCTCGCGCCGTTCGCGCCGCATGCGTTGCAGGCGTATCGCGATGCGTTGCGTCAGCCCGGCGCGGTGCACGCGATGTGCGAGGACTATCGGGCATCGGCGAGTATCGATCTCGAGCATGATCGCGCGGATCTGGAGTGCGGCAACAGACTCGCGTGCCCGTTGCGGGTGTTGTGGGGCAAGGAGGGCGTGATCGAACAATGTTTCGAGCCGCTCGACGAATGGCGGCGCGTGGCGCGCGATGTCAGCGGCCGTGCGGTGCCGTCGGGCCATTACATTCCGGAGGAAGTGCCCGACGAGTTGCTTAAGGAAATCCTCGCCTTTTTCGAGGCGACCGAGCGCGCCGCATGATGCGGCACCTGGCGTCATCGAGTGTTCAGGTAAGTGTTATCGGTCTGTAGGGAAAGCACCGATGCATCTCAAAAACAGGCGCGTTAGGATGCATCAGGCGCTGATCACGTCAACAAATTCCGCCGCTTGGACCTGTATATCGATAACCCATCGACAGCAGACAAGCGGCTTTCTTTTTGCCCTGGCGCTTCAGACAACCGTCACCGTCTCGCCATCCACCTTCAGCACGCCGCTCGTTTGAAGCTCGCCGAGATACTTGCGTATCAGTTGCGCGTGGTTGCCGGAGAGCATGGCTGCGGCGGCGCGCATGGCGCGGGCGGTATCGGCCATCAGGATCAGTTCGCTGACCTGCATGGAGCGCAACTCCATCAGCTTGAACACGATCAATACCTTCAGCGCGTTCTTCGCGTTGCGCTCGGAATCGGCACGCAAATAATCGATACGCGATGACGCCACATCCAGCGCCTTCGAAACATCGGTGAAGGGCGCGCCGTGGCCGGGAATCACCGCGCGTACATCGAGCGTGGCGATCAGGTCGAGCACCGCGCGCTGTTCCGCGAATCCGCTTTCGCCTTCCAGCTCCGGGAAGATCACGCCGAAGCCGTTTTCCCACAGCGCGTCGGCGCTGATCAGCAAGCGTTCCACCGATGAATACAGCATCAGCGAATGCGGATCGTGGCCGGGTGCGCCGAGCACGGACCAATCGATACCACCAAGATTCAAGACCGCACCCGGCGCAATCGTGCCGGTAAAACTGAAGCGCTCGCAGGTTTGCCCGGTTGCGCGAAACGTGAGTTTGTCTTCGTCCCAGTCGCGTACGGCTTGCGCTTCGGTTTGCGGAATCAAGGTTTCGCACGCGAAGTTCGCCTGCAACAACGCGTTGCCGCCGCAATGGTCGGAGTGCAGATGCGTGTTCAAGATCAGATCGAGCGAACGCCCGGCGCCGAGCGCATTGCGCACGAGCGCGAGCGTCTGCGCCGCGTGTGACGAGTAGCCGGAATCGATCAAGGCGGTGTTTTTATCGTCGATGAAAAGCACGTTGTTCGACGACAGCCAGCCGCGCTCGAAGACGCGCATCGAAGCAGGAAACTGGATCATGCCTGGGCCTTCCGAGGCATCACCACGATCGTCGCTGTCGCCTTGACGACTGTCTCGCCAAGCTGATTCAGCACCTCGCCGTCGAGCTTGACCAGGTCGCCGTCGAGGCTGGCTTTCCAGTGGGCATCGGTGATCAGCCAGCGCATGGCGAGCACGTCGTTCACCTTGACCGCGCGCACGAGCTTGATGCCGAACTCGAGTCCGAGCGGTTGCGCGTAAGCCGAAAAATGTGTCGCGAGCACCGCCATCAAATGCGCGGTGGGCTGCGTACCCGATGCAATCAGAGACCCGAACCGGCTGGCTTCGGCGTAGGCATCGTCGTGATGCAGCGGGTTCTGGTCGTTGACAAGGGTCGCGAACGACTTGATGGAATCAGGCGGCAGTTCGAGCGTGGCCTCCATCCGCTCGCCGACGCGAACAACACGAGGACGCTTTGACGCAAGATCCAGCACCGCGCGCTTTTGCGTGTCATCGAATGACGACCAGCCCGCGATTTCATCGATCGTGCGAAAGCAGCCGTCGCAAAGTTCCGTGCGTGGATTCATCCTGCATACATCGATACACGGCGACGCCACGGCTTCAGTCATCACGCCGTCTCGCGCAACGCGACATCCACGACGGGCGCGTCAGTGAGCGCGATCAATTCCTGTGGCGTCAGGTTGAACACCGCGTGCGGATGACCGGCGGCAGCCCAGAGGCTGTCGAGCGCGAGGAGGTCTTCATCGATCAACGTGACCGGCGGCGTGACGTGACCAATCGGACAGACGCCGCCGATCGCGTAACCCGTTTTTTCGCGGACGAACCTGGCATCCGCGCGGCCGAGCTCGCCCACGCGCGCAGCGACTTTCTTTTCATCGACGCGATTTGCGCCGCTCGCAATCACGAGCACCGGCGCGTCGTCCTCCTTGCGGCGAAACAGGATCGATTTGGCGATCTGCGCGACCGAGCAGCCCAGTCCGGCCGCAGCTTCCGCCGATGTCTTGCCGGTTTCCGCGAGCATCACGACAGGTTTTGCATGGCCGCGTTCGCTGAGCAAACGGGCTACGCGCCGGGCGGATTCGGGCAGGGCGTCGAGTGTTTCGTTCATTGGGTCCGGTTCCTGAGAGCTTGTTTTTCAGACGCAAGGCGTCACGCCGTCGCGTTTCTTCGCGAGCAATGCGCGTCCCACGCGCGATGCGCTCGGTTTGCCGATGGCCTGCGAAATGAAGTCGCCGATTTCCACGAGCTGATCCAGATCCACCCCCGTTTCAATGCCGAGTCCGTTCAGCAGGAAGATCACGTCTTCGGTTGCCACGTTGCCGGTCGCACCCTTGGCATACGGACAGCCGCCGAGCCCCGCCACCGATGCATGGAATATCTCGATGCCTTCCTGCAGCGCCGCGTAGACATTCGCGACGGCCTGGCCGTAGGTATCGTGAAAATGGCCGGACAGCCGTTCACGCGGGAATACCTTCGATACCGCCGCCATCACCTCGCGCGTGCGCCCCGCCGTGCCGACGCCGATGGTGTCGGCAATATCGATTTCATCGCAGCCCAGCGCTTTCATGCGCTCGACGACATCGACCACGGACGCGACCGGCACGTCGCCTTGATAAGGGCAGCCGAGCGCGCAGGAAATGCTGCCGCGCACGCGTAATCCCGCTTCTTTCGCAGCCTTCGCCACCGGCTCGAACCGCTCGATGCTTTCCGCGATGCTGCAATTGATGTTCTTCTGCGAGAACGCTTCGCTCGCCGCGCCGAAGATCACGATCTCGTCGACCTTCGCTTCGAACGCTGCTTCGAAGCCCCGTAGGTTCGGCGTGAGCGCCGAATAGATCGTGCCCGGACGCCGTTCGATTCCGGCCATGACTGCGGCGCCATCGGCCATTTGCGGCACCCATTTCGGCGATACAAACGACGCCGACTCCACGTTCTGCAAGCCAGCTTTCGCGAGCCGGTTGATCAAGTCGATCTTGAGCCCGGTCGCGACGAAATCCTTCTCGTTCTGCAGGCCGTCGCGTGGTGCGACCTCGACGATTTTCACTTTAGGCGGAAGCATGCCTGTCTCCTTTGTTGGGCGGCATCAGTAGCCGCGTTTTACGTCGACTATGCCGGATATGGGTTCACCGCGCGCAAGCGCCCGGATCTTCAGCGCAATCTGTTCGATGCTTTCATCGCGCAACGTAATGGCCGCGACATGTGGCGTGATTTCGATGCGCGGCGTGGTCCAGAACGGATGATTATCGGGCAAGGGCTCCTGATGAAAGACATCGAGCGCCGCCGCCGCGACCTGGCCGGTCTTCATGGCGCGCAGCAGATCGTCATCCACGACGTGCGCGCCGCGCGCCAGGTTCACGATATACGCCCCCGCCGCAAGCCGCTCGAATGCGCGGGCGTTCAGGATGCCTTCGGTGTCCGGCGTGTGCGGCAACAGGTTGATGAGCATCTTCGCGCCATCGAGGAACGCATCGAATTGTTCCGCGCCCGCGAAAGTCTGCACGCCTTCAATCTCGCGTTTCGTGCGGCTGAAACCGCGAACGGGGACGCCGAGCGCGGTCAGCGTTCGAGCCACGCGTGCGCCGAGCACCCCCATTCCCAGCACGCCGACCGTGAATGTCTTGCGCGGATGCGGCTCGAGCTTTTCCCATCGATGCTCACGCTGGATCGCCTCGTACTCGTCCATCCGGCGCAGATAGCGCAGCACCGTGTAGATCGCGTATTCCTCCATTTGCTGCGCCATGCCGCTGTCTTCCAGGCGCACGAGCAGCGCATTGGGCGGCAGCGTGCCCGGTTCCTTGCGTTCGATATCGAGGATTGCATCCACGCCCGCGCCGAGATTGAACACCGCCTGCAGATCCGGGCGGTTCGCGAACAATTCACGCGGCGCGCGCCAGACGACGGCGTAATCGGCGGGGGCGTTATCGCCGGGTTGCCACAGTCGGATATCCGCTTCTGGAAGCGCGCGGGACAGGTCATCGAGCCAGTCCTGGGCCTCGGCTTGATGCTCGTAGAGAATGATCTTCATCGATGGGTCGTGTTCGCTGGAGTAATGAGGCGGTTGCGCAAGTGGATTCACGCATTTTACGGTTTCGCCGATAAAACCGCCCTCCGGTAAAAAACGCCGCTCCCTCGCCGATAACCAAATGACGATAAGTTGGTTCTCGCCAACGCCGCCTCGCAGCAGAATTGGTCCTCACCATGCCGGCTTTGGCCGCAGCGAGGTTCACATGAGTTCAAACAGCACATCCGCCTGGCCGCCGCGACTCGTCACCGTGCCGGGTCTGCACGGCAGCGAGGGCGCGCATTGGCAAACGTGGCTCGAGCGGCAATTGCCGAAATCGCGCCGCGTCATGCAGGACGACTGGGACGCGCCACAACTCGATACTTGGGCGCAAGCCGTCGCGGACACGGTATCGAGCGTTCGCGGCCGCGTCATTCTCGCGGCGCACAGTTTCGGCTGCCTCGCGGCGGCGCATGCGATCGCCGAAGGGTTGACGGGCGATGCCGTCGCAGGCGTGCTGTTCGTCGCGCCGGCGAGCCCCGACAAATTTCGGTTCGCGGGCACGTTCGAGGCGCGCAAGCTGAACGTGCCGTCGGTGCTGATCGCGAGCCAGACGGACCCATGGATGCCCTTCGACGATGCCCTGCGTCTTGCCAGCCAGTTCGGCAGCGCGCTGGTGAATCTCGGCGACGCCGGCCATATCAACACGGCCGCGGGCTTCGGTCCGTGGCCGCGCGCGAAGTATTTTGTCGATACGCTGATCCATTGCGCCGCGCCGTCGCATTTCGGCGAGAAGAAAGCAGTGGCGCGCGACGTATTCGAGCGCTTCGAACAACCGGCGTATGGATAACGCATCCGACCGTTTGCGACCCGAACCTTCGAATGTTTTCGATAGAATCGCCGCTGGCGGCGGTTTTTACTATTCGAACAATCGGGGGATACATGGCGGGTTTGAAGCACTGGGCTGCATTCGCGGCGTTGGGTCTGAGCACGTTCGCGCATGCGGACACGTCGTTGCTGAACGTTTCTTACGACGTGACGCGCGAGTTGTACAAGGACATCGATACAGCGTTCATTGCCGACTATAAGCAGAAGAACGGCGAAACGCTGTCCGTGCGCCAGTCGCATGGGGCGTCGAGTGCACAGGCTTTGTCGGTGATGCAGGGCCTGCAGGCCGACGTCGTCACGATGAACCAGCCTAACGATATCGACTTGCTGGTCGAACGTGGCGGCCTTGTGCCGGCCAACTGGCGCACGCATTTCCCGAACAACGCGGTGCCCTACACCACGACGATGGTGTTTCTCGTGCGCGCCGGCAACCCGAAGAACATCAAGGACTGGAGCGATCTGGCGCGCCCGGGCGTGCAGGTCGTGATCGCCAATCCGAAGACCTCGGGCAATGGGCGGTATGCGTATCTGGCGGCGTGGGGCTACAAGAAGCAGCAGGGCGCCACGGATCAACAAGCGCAAGCCTTCGAAAAAGCCATCTTCAAGAACGTGCCGGTGCTCGATACAGGCGGTCGCGGTGCGACGACGACGTTCACGCAACGGGGTATCGGCGATGTGCTGGTGACGTTCGAAAACGAAGTTGCGCTGATGGATACCGGCGCGGGCAACGGCGCGAGCGGGAAGGATTTCAGCGCAGTATATCCGTCGGTGAGCTTGCTGGCCGAGCCGCCGGTCGCCGTGGTCGACAAGGTCGTGGACAAACGCGGCACGCGCAAACAGGCGCAGGCGTACCTGCAGTATTTGTGGACGCCGGCGGCGCAGGAAATCATCGCGCAACATCATTTGCGGCCGCGTAATGCCGAGGTGCTGGCAAAGCACGCAAGCGAATTCAAGCCGATCAAGACGTTCACGGTGGAACAGGTTTTTGGCAACTGGCAGAAAGCCCAGCAAACCCATTTCGCCGATGGCGGGACGTTCGATCAGGTGATTGTGGACAAGAATTGAAGCTGATGCGAAAAGGGCGTTCCAACCTGAGTTGGAACGCCCTTTTTACTTAGCGGTGAGAGTCAGGCTTACTGCACCTGCGCATGCCCGCATTTCACATCGCACGCGTCCGCCGTTTCCATCTGCTGCGAAGCCTCGGCGCGCATTCCCAAGCGTTCCAGCAACTTTCGGTTGGCTTCAGCTTGCGGGTTGCTTGTCGTCAGCAACTGGTCGCCGTAGAAAATC
>NZ_CAXTGZ010000192.1:0-10021 GCF_964243625.1 uncultured Caballeronia sp. | reverse complement strand
CGGTGAGGCTTTTCTTAAGCATGGCGCGCTCTCGTGCTTAAACGAACTGTTCTGCCGGCTGGCCGGCCAGCAAGATGGCTGCGTGTGTCGGCGCAATATCCGCATGCTTCGCGGGCGCCGTCAGTGCAGTCAACATCGCGTGATCATTGAAGCGGAAGAAACACAGCAACTGGTCTGAAGACGCCAGCTTGACGACCTGTGCCAGCGTGAGGCCTGACAGAAGATCGGCGAGTTCTTTTGACAACCCGAGTCGAAACATCCCGATAGCACGGTCATCACGCAGCATGCGCTGCGCAAGCATGATGTACGACAAGTTGATTTCTCGAATCGAGTCCAGCGTTTCGCGACCGTTCATGATGTTCCTGCGTTCGATATAAACCCCGAGCACCGTGCCGAATTTTTTACCGGCTTTCTTTGCCTAGCCAAACGTTTGTTCTGTCGGGCTACATTCAAACTTGTTTCAGCTAGTTACATCTTGTAACAACACTGTGAAACGGATTGTAAGTAGCGTGCATCGGGAAATCAAGCTCATCTCAATAATAAATTTCCATAAAACAACACTGCGGATCGGTAGTTTTTTCTTAACTTTGTAACAGGAAAAAGTGACCGGTTTTTAGCGTTGTTTTTGCGCCGCTGCTTTTGCCAGATAAATTGCTTGGCTTTTGATTTTATTAAGGAAAAAACGCCTACCCCATTCACTCGGTTGACACGATTTCACAATTAACAGGTTTATGTTTAGCCGGGATTTGTTACAACTGGACTCAGGATTTTAGGAATGCGCCACAAGGAAAACCCGCATGGCGCTTCTGTCGTCCGCCTTTCAGTTTGCCGGGCTCGATTTGCAGAAAAAAATTATCGAAACGGGAATGGGCGAACTTGTTACGGGCGGTTTGTAACAACAGGGCAGTCCCGGATCGACGGGAATTTTTTATCCGGCTTGAGCGGCGCCGACGCATGATGCGTCCGCGCCGTTGAAACAATTGACGCTGATCAGCGTTGCGGCACGCCTTCGCGCCACTCGCCCCAGTGCATGGCAATGTCCTGCACCAGCGGATTACCCGCCCGATACAGATTTTCGATAGCCGGCGTAAAACCGCCTTGCGCGGCATAGTTCAGCAGATTGTCCGAGGCAGTCTGTCCTTCATAGGGCCGGTCAAAGTCCGAGCCTGTCCGCACCGCCGCCACGCGGTTCAAATCCACCTTATGGGCGCTCGCCGCGCGCTTCAACGCTTCGTACGTCGCGTTGTCCTCCTGCTGCGTCGTGCAATAGACGCCTTTGCCGTCAGTGAGCAGCCTGGTCCAGTCGCGGGCCCGTTCGCCGATATATTTCCCCGACCACCACGTGTCTCCAGCGAGCGTGTCGCACTGGATCACCTTTGGCGGCTGGTTGGCCGGCGCATAGCCGAACTTCGCGCGCGCAGCCTGGGCTTCGGCGCTGTCGGAGAGCACGGCATTCTTCGATAACGCATACGCCGCATCGGCGAGTGCCGGGTTCAACTGGAACACCTCGGTCTTGTAGTCGAGCGGTGGCTTCTCTGCAGGGCTCTTCGTATTGATGCCGAGATAACCGCTCGGCCAGCTATCCGGCTTCTCGCGGGCATCGACTTCCCACTGGATTCCGAAGTCGACGAGATATTTCGCCCACGCCGCCGATCCGACCGTTCCTTGTATTGGATCGATACCGGCAATGCCCGCGATCATGAAGTACGTGCGGCGCAGATCGAATTTATCGGAGAAGGTCAGCGCCATCAGCGATGCCGCGGCGTTCGCGTGCCCCATGCCCGTGGTCATGACGCAGATCTCCTGCCGGTTGCAATGTACGACCGGGTAGTCCGGCGAGAGGCCGGGCACGCTGATCGTCTTCCAGGGACCGAGTTTGTCGAGCCAGACCTGACCTTCCGGCCCGAACATGGAAACGATCATGACCTTTACGTCCTGCCCTCCATGATTGCTGCTGCGAAAGTCGTCGGAATCCTGCGCAAACGTTGACGCACACGCGCTGAAAGCAAGCGTCGCGGCGACGGCAGTCAAGCTCGATGCGGGGAAATGTTTGAAGATGCGAGGAAGACACGAGGAACGGACATTTGATTTCATCTGGGCGGCACCATAAGAGGATGTGGAAACACAGGTGAAACGCGAGGTGAATTGTTGATGTGTAACGCGCATGCCAGGTAAGACACTGTAAGGATCACTCGCCGAAAGCATTATAGAAGCGCCGCGTGCAATACAAATTGCTGCAAGTACGGATTACGCACTACCCTGCAAGGCATCTTCCACGGGTTTCAAGGATCTCCATGCATGCCACCGCGGCTTCAAAAATGATCGATGCGTTTCACGCGAGTCATGTAGAGGAACGGCAAGAGGTCGAGATGTGGCTGGAGACGAACGGCGATTGCGCCGTCGCGTTGGAAGCGGTGTGGTCGGAAGGGGAGCATCACCGTGGACATGCACGAGCGGCAATGGAACGGCTGGTCGCGCTGGCCGACCGGCATGGCGTGATGCTGTCGCTCGTGCCAAAGCCGCTGGCGCTGAAAGGTGATGGCGTGGATCGCGCCGCGCCGGACGGCGCGGCGCTCGAGGCGTTCTACGAGCGGCTCGGCTTCGAGCGATCAGGCGGCGAGTTCGAAGGCTCGCCCGTACTCGTACGTGCGCCGCGCAAAGTGGATTGATCGGCTTCGCTGTCGACGGCCGCGTCGTTGTAGGGATCACGCCCTGCACTGTCCGTTGCTTGCGCTTGTGCGGGCGCATTCAGCAACTCGCCCTCTTCGCTGCCCTTCGAACGCGCGGCCAGTTCCTCGCCGTCCGCGCTGTTGAAGATCAGGAAGTTGCGCTGCGGATTGGCAATCTCGATACCGGCTTGCGTGAAGCGATCCACGATGCGCCGGTTGAACTCGCGCTGCACGCCCCATCGCGCGGTATCGCGGCACTGGATCTGGCCGGCGAGCGTGACTGTCGAGCCATCGACCGCGTCGACGCCCCAGAGGCTGAAGTCCGAGAGAATGCCGTCCTTGAATGCATCGTCCTCACGCAGCGAAGCGCCGATCTCCTTGAGCGTATCCGATGCCAGTCCGATATCCTGCCCGAGCGCAATGCTCACGCGGACCGCCGCATTGCCAATGCCGCGATTCGTATTGTTCACCGTCGATACCGAGCTGAACGGCACGGTGAAAAGCGACCCGTCGCCGCCGCGCAGGCGCACGGTCCGTATCGACAGATACTCGACCGTTCCCGACACGCCCGCGAGCGTGACCGAATCGCCGACCTGCATGGCGTTTTCCATCAACAGGAAGATGCCGGTGATCAGATCCTGCACGAGCTTTTGTGAACCGAAGCCAAGCGCCACGCCGAAGATGCTCGCGCTCGCGAGCAACGGCCCCGTGTTCACGCCGATCTCGCTGAGTCCGGTCATGACAACGACCATCGCGATCACGATGAAAAGCGCCGTGCGCATCATCGGCAGGAGGGTCTGGAGCCGCGCGGCGCGCAAGCGGTCGCCGCTCGCGGTCCAGCGCTCGAGCCGCTGCTCGACCAGCACGTTGGCGCCTTCCCACACGATCACGGCGAATAGCGCAGCCACGGCAATCGTGATCAGCGCCGAAGCAAGCCTGTGTCCCACGCCGCCCGATGAAAACAGCGAGAAGACGTGCAGGCCCCAGACCTGCAGCAGCGTCAGGACGAGCCCTATGATGATCAATGTTTGCAGGACGCGCCGCAGCAGCGGGTAGTAGCGGTATGCATGCCGGTGCGCGATCGACTTCGTTGCGAGATCCTCTTCTTCGGCGGCCGTGTGGAACATGTGTCCAAGCGCGCCGAACACCACGATCGCGATCACGCGCGCGGCGACGAGCACGAGCAGCGACACCCCGAAAAGATGAAACAGCGTGCGGTAACCGTTGTGTACGTCGAGTGCCCAGACAAACCACAGCGCCATCACCAGGAACACGGCGGCGACGGCCCACATGTCGGCGATCCAGTTGCCGAACAACACAAACGGGCGGCGTCCGCGCATGCTGTCGCGAATCCATTGCGCGACGGTCACGCGACATTTCAGTATCACGATGGCAATCAGCACGTGGACCACCAGCGCAACCGCCTTGATGATCGAATCATGTGCGACGTTGGTCAGTCCCAGCGGCGCGGCGCCCTCGGCAAGCGCAATGCCCGCACCCGCGACCGAGACGATCGCGACCAGCCAGTGATGTGTAAAAGCGGCGGATTCATCGCTCATCTGAATGAGGCGCAGACCCGGAGCACGCGGCGCGAAGAAGAACCCGCTCGCGATCACGATGCCGCGGCAGATCAGGTAGACATCGACGAGCGCCGCGACGGAGCGGCCCTGGGGCGTGCCCTCATCGATGAAGATGGACATCAGCACCGTCGCCGCAATCGTGAAGACGATCAGCGGCAGCAGCGCGAGCAGGCTGTGCAGGATCGCGCTCGGCAAACGTTGCAGCAAGGTCCAGTGACGCGCGGCGTGGCGCACGCCACGGGCGGTATCGGCCTTTTGCTCTGCAATCTGGATGGCAACCTCGTTGCCGGAGCGTTCCGCCACGGCTTCCGCATGCACGGCCGCGCGTTCGTCCTTCTTGAGCTCGGGCTGGGTGTCATCGACATCGACGATTCCCCTCGCCGCAATCCGCGCACGCTGCCCGCGCACGAGCCGGGCGCTCAGGTATTCGAGCAGCAATGCAGGCAACAGCGATACGAGGATGGCCCAGAACACCTCGCCCACGAGCGCCCGGCCGCTTTCGGTCGCGGTGCGCTGACGCCACCACTGGATGACCGATCCATAGTCGAGGAGCGCCGTCACCGAGCGGCGCAAGCCAGTGCTGATCTCGACCATCCAGGAGCTGGCCTGGTGCGTGATCTGCGACGCAAGTCCGTTGCTCGTCAGCGACTTCGCCAGGACGCCCGCCGCGCCCGATGCACCGGACGCTGCGGACGCGTCGCTCGCAGCGGTTGCGCCGGAGGCCGCCGCGGCATCACTCGCCGATATCGGCACGGCAAGCGCCCCCGCCGCCGCGACGGCGCGCAGCGTATCTTCGATCTGGCTGCGTCGTGCGGGATCGTTGAGCACCGCCAGCGCGGTGCGCGCCTGTTCGGGTGTCAATGCCACGGGCGCCTGCTTTGCAGCGCTGCTTGCGCTGGTTGCGGCGATTGCCGGAAAAGACAAAGCACCGTTCAGGGCAAACGCGAAAAGAAGGGAAATGGAAAGGACAATTTTGCGCATAGGCGGGATGAGGAACTCTGTTATGGATTCCGCAACGGATGCGCTCGGCCTCGAGCACGATTGAACCTGCGGTCATCGCAGTACAAGCTGGAATACTTCGTGCATGAAAGGTCTGATCAAAACTACCGGACCTTCGCATGCGAGTCCAGAACCAGCCAACTGCCAGGCTTCTGACGGCCGCCGCGCTTGCCGCGGCCGGACTGCTGCTAGCACTTCTCACGCCCGGGCGTGCAGTTGCCGCCCACACCCCGGGTAGCGCAAGGGACCTGAAAACCGCGCCGCCGGCGGCGGCGTCGGTAAGCGACCCTGGTAGCATGATGACACTCGATGAAGGCACCACGCAGCTTCCGGCAACCGGCAACACGCAATTGCCCGATACACCGGACACGCCGCGGCCGCACCACGATCGCCCTCCGGCGCATTTGCCGTGATCGTTTTGCAGGCCCGTCGCGTCAGGCCTGCGCTTCTGTGCGGTCTTCGGTTTTCGTTCCTGGCGCGCGTGCAATGTCCGGTTCGAAAAACACCCAGCGCGCTTCAGGAAACGCGCGCTGCAGGTCCTCTTCGATCACGTTGATGGCGTCGACCATGGCGCGGCCGCTTTCGTATTCCACCATCTCGGCCTGCACCGCGACCACGATCTGCTTGCCCCACTGCAGCGTGATCAAGTTGAGCACGCGGACGATTTCCGGACGCGCGCGCAGATGTGCATCGATCGCCCTGCGCACTTCCGGACTTGCTGATTCACCCACGATCATCGACTTGACTTCGCGTGCGACCAGATACGCGATCACCATCAGCAACACACCCACGCCGATGGAACCCGCTGCGTCATAAACGGAGTTGCCGGTGATCATGGTCATCAGCACCGCGCAGAACGCGATCGCCAGACCGGCCAGCGCCGCGACATCTTCGCCCGTCACGACGATCAGCTCTGATTCGCGCGTTTCGCGGAACCATCGCCAGAGCGATTTGTTGCCGGATGTCTTGCGGATCTCCTTCAACGCGCCGGCAAGTGAAAACGCTTCGAGCACGACGGAAATACCGAGCACGACCAGCGCAACAATGGGATTCGTGACCGGCTCATGCGCCGAGATCCGATGCACGCCTTCATAAACAGAGAACGCCCCGCCGACAAAAAACAGCAGCAACGCAACGAGCATCGAATAAAAGTAGATCTCGCGGCCCGAGCCGAGCGGGTGCAGCACGTCGGCGGGCGCCTGCGAGCGTTTGAGCCCGAACAGGAGAAGAAGCTGGTTGCCGCAATCGGCGGTCGAGTGAATCGCTTCGGCGAACATGGAGCCGGAGCCCGTGAACGCCGCCGCGCCGAACTTGCACACGGCAATGCCGAAGTTGGCGGCGAGCGCGTAAAAAATGGCCTTCGGCGATTCTTCTTTCATCGGGCTCCCGGCGAGTGTTCAGGTTTTTTGAACATGATGAACTTGGGTGGAAGTCGCGGATTCAGACCACTTCGACGCGGCTTTCGCCGTCGATCATTTCTCCGATCACAGCCGCTTCGTCGAAGCCGTCCGCGCGGAAGATGGCGAGGACTTCGTCAACTGCTTCAGGCGCACACGATACCAGCAGGCCGCCCGAAGTCTGCGGATCGGTGAGCAGGGTTTGTGCCATATCGTGCAACGACGACGCGAGCCGGATGTCCTTGCCATACGCCGCCCAGTTGCGCCCCGATGCGCCCGTGAACACCCCCGCCTTCGCGAAAGCCTCGACGCCCGGCAGCCACGGCAGATCGCTGTAGCGGATCCGCGCGGTCAGCCTCGCTCCCCGGCTGAGTTCGAGCGTATGGCCGAGCAGGCCGAAGCCGGTGATATCGGTCAGCGCATGGACTGCGTCCAGCGCCGCGAGATCCGCGCCCGGCCGGTTGAGCTTGGTCGTGGCGGCGATCATGGCGGCGTACCCCGCGGCATCGAGTTGATCCTTTTTCAGCGCCGCCGATAAAACCCCCACGCCCAGCGGTTTGCCGAGGATCAGCACGTCGCCGGCGCGCGCGGCCGCGTTGCGCTTCACCCGCTTCGGATGCACCAGTCCGATTGCAGCAAGACCATATATAGGTTCGACCGAATCGATGGAATGGCCGCCGGCAACAGGAATGCCCGCCTCAGCGCAAATGGATTCGCCGCCCTTGAGGACGGCTGCGATAACGTCGTGCGGCAAAACGTTGATCGGCATGCCGACGAGCGCCAAAGCCAGGATCGGCTTGCCGCCCATCGCGTAGACGTCGGAAAGCGCGTTGGTTGCGGCGATGCGGCCGAAATCGTAGGGGTCGTCGACGATCGGCATGAAGAAGTCGGTCGTCGCGACGATCGCCTGCTCGTCGTTCAACCGGTAAACCGCCGCGTCATCCGCCGTGTCGTTGCCGACCAGCAGATCGGGAAACAAGGCCATGGGCGTGCTGCGCTTGAGCAGGTCGGCAAGGAGCCCCGGCGCGATCTTGCAGCCGCAGCCGCCGCCATGGGAAAGGCTTGTCAGGCGCGGCGACGGGTGGGCGTTCAACTTGATTTCAGTCATTCAGAAGGTCCGGCGAAGTAACGGGCGAACGACATTATGGTGTCTGTTCGGGATCGGCGGGAAAAGCCGGATTTTCGGGAAGGAGCCGTAACTCCGCGTTTACCTTCACTTATAAAAAACATTTTCATATGTGAAAATCAGCGTTGGAATCGAACGGAATGCTGCGTTCGATGGAACCTGACAACGTGAAAGGAGCGGCAATGGTCAAGCGGGTCGAAGGCAAGAATGTGGTGGTGACGGCGGCTGGAAACGGCATTGGGCGGGCCTCGGCGCTGATGCTGGCGGCAGAGGGCGCAACTGTCTGGGCTACCGACATCAACGAAGAAGCGCTCGCAGAACTCGCGCGTGACGCCGGCGCGGGCTCGACCTTGCGCACCGCGCGCCTGAATGTGCTCGATGCCGCCGATATTGCCGCGTTCGCCGCGAACACCGGCCCTATCGACGTGCTGTTCAACTGCGCCGGCTTCGTGGCCGACGGCAACATCCTGAAGTGCGACGACAAGGACTGGGATTTCAGCTTCGACCTGAACGTCAAGGCCATGTACCGGACCATTCGCGCTTACCTGCCGGGCATGCTGGAAAGCGGCAAAGGCGCGTCGATCATCAACATGGCATCGGCGGCGTCGAGCGTGAAAGGCGTGCCGAACCGCTTCGCATATGGGGCATCGAAGGCGGCTGTGATCGGCTTGACGAAGTCCGTTGCCGCCGATTTCGTCGGCCAGGCGATCCGGTGCAACGCGATTTGCCCGGGAACCATCGAGTCGCCGTCGCTGCGCGGGCGTATCGCGACGCAGGCGGCGGCGTCCAACGTGGACGAAGAGAAGGTTCGGGCAGCGTTTGTTGCGCGCCAGCCTATTGGACGCGTTGGTCGTGCGGAGGAAGTGGCGGCGCTCGTCACCTATCTCGCCTCCGACGAATCCGGATTCACCACCGGCACAATCCATATGATCGACGGCGGCTGGTCGAACTGATCCGCGCTCCTGCCGATAACAACTACACACCTCAGGAGACCGCCCCATGTCGGGATCGATTCCACTCGCCGGGAGCGCGGCAGAAGCCAGCGCGCTCGAAGAAAACGCGTATCGCAAGGCTGTCTGGCGGATCGTGCCCTTGCTGATCGTCTGCTTCATCTTTGCGTACTTCGACCGCGTCAACATCAGCTTCGCCAAACTCCAGATGCAGGGCGATCTCGGCCTCTCGAACGCTGCGTATGGTTTCGGCGCGAGCATCTTCTTTGTGGGTTATTTCATCTTCGAGATCCCGAGCAACCTGATCCTGAGCCGCGTCGGCGCGCGGGTCTGGATTGCGCGGATCATGATCTCGTGGGGCATTGCGTCGGCGGCGATGATGTTCGTGACATCGGAGACATGGTTCTACGTGCTGCGCTTCGTGATCGGCGCGACCGAAGCCGGGTTTCTGCCCGGCATCATCCTGTACTTCACGTACTGGTTTCCGGCAAAGCGGCGCGCACGAATCAATGCGCTTTTCATGACGTCGATATCCATTTCCGGCGTGATCGGCGGCCCGTTGTCGGGCTTCATCATGACGCGCTTCGCGGGCGTCGGCGGACTTGCCGGATGGCAATGGCTGTTCGTGCTCGAAGGCTTGCCGACGGCGCTGCTCGGCTTGCTCGTGCTCGCGATTCTCGATGACCGTATCGGCAACGCAAAGTGGCTCAGCGCCGAAGAAAAAGCCGTCATGCAGGCCAATATCGATCGCGAGGATCAGGGCACGTCGCATAGATTCATCGATGCGATGCGCCAGCCCGGCACCCTCCTGCTCTCGCTGATCTATCTCTTCATGCTGATGGGTTTGTACGGCCTCACCTTCTGGATGCCGCAACTCATCAAGAACACCGGCATCACGAGCCCCATGACCATCGGCTTGCTCACAGCGATTCCGTATGCGGCGGCCGGCATCGGCATGGTCGCGCTCGGAAAGAGTTCGGACCGGCACGGCGAGCGCCGCTGGCATCTCGGGCTGGCGGTGGCGGTGGGCGGTATCGGTTATGCGCTGAGCGCGTACTTCGCGCACGACACCACGCTCGCCATGATCTCGCTCGTGATTGCGTCGGTTGGCGCGATCGGCTGCCTGCCCGTCTTCTGGACCCTCCCGCCCGCGTTTCTCAGCGGTACGGCAGCGGCGGGCGGCATCGCGCTGATCAACTCCATCGGCAATCTGGGCGGGATCATCAGTCCGTATCTGGTCGGCAAGGTAGTCGATCTCACCGGCGCCACGTCGGGCGGCCTGGCGCTGGCCCGTCCTGCC
>NZ_CAXTGZ010000191.1:342-10051 GCF_964243625.1 uncultured Caballeronia sp. | reverse complement strand
ACCCCGCACTCGCGGGGTCTTCGTTTTTCTTAAACGGCAATTGCATCGCGCGCTTTAGCTTCCCGATAAACGCTGACTTTATTCACGACATACTCGGCGTCGCGCGCCACGCCCGAGAATCGTCCCGAGCCCCATGTGTGCAACCACGGCAAGCCGACGAAATAGATTCCATCGACAGGCGTCACCCCGCGCGTGTGCGCCGGATAACCGCGGCCGTTGAAGACAGGGGCATCGAGCCAACTGAAGTCGGGCGTAAAGCCGATACACCACACAATCGACCCTATGCCGCTTGTCTGCAGATCCAGCGTGGTGCGTTCCTCCGCAGGCGACCATACCGGCTCGTAGCGCGATCCCGGCGGCGCTTCGATGCCGTTCTTCTCGATGAACGCATCAATCCCTGCGTTGATGCCGTTGAACGTTTTGTCGGCGCTGTCCAGGTTATCGATAAGGTTCGGCGCGAAGTGCAGCACGCCATCCTGCAGGTCCTGCAGGCGTCCGTACAATTCCATGCCTTCGGCGGCGAACTTGCGCAAGTCGATATCGCGTCCGCCATCGCGGCCGGTCACGTAGTGGTTGGTGTTGTCGCGTACGCCTTCACGCAACGGATGTTGTTCGACGGGCATGTCGTAGTACTTCATGTCGGCGAGCCAGTCGACCACGTCGCGGCCTCTGTAGAAACGTGCGCAACGCGGCGCTTCGCCTACCGCGAGAATGACCTTGCGTCCAGCGAGATGCAGGTCCTCGGCGATCTGCGCGCCCGACTGCCCCGAGCCGACCACAAGCACGGCGCCTTCGGGCAACGCCTGCGGATTGCGGTATTCCGACGACTGTATCTGCGCGATGGAACGCGGCAGGCGCTCGGCCATGCGCGGCACGATGGGCGTGTGATATCCGCCCGATGCAATCACGATCTGATCCGCCGTGAACGCGCCCTGGCTGGTCGATACGCTGAATCCGCCTTCGCCATTTCGTGCGACACGCCTGACTTCGGCATGCTCGATCACGGGTGCATCGACCGCCTTGATGAAGCCGTCGAGATACGCAATGATCTCGTCTTTCACCATGAAGCCGTGCGGGTCGTCACCCGCGTATGGATAACCCGGCAGCGCGCATTGCCAGTTCGGCGTCACGAGGCAGAACGCATCCCAACGTTGCGATCGCCACGTATGCGTGACGGTGTTTTTCTCCAGCACGAGATGATCGATACCGGCCTGTTTAAGGTAGTAGCTCGCGGACAAACCCGCCTGTCCACCGCCGACCACGATCACGCTGTAGTGCGTCGTGTCCGCTGATATATGCGACATGATGCGTCCTCGCTGAAAAATGGCGGCGCTCAGACGAGCGCGATGACCTTGACGCGTGCGTCGGGTTCGTCCATGAAACGTTCGGCGTCGACCTCGATCTTCGCGAGCTGGTCCATCGCCGCCGAGCACGCGAAGCCGTACTTCTCGCGCACGCGTTCGGATGCAATGTTCAATGCCTCGCGGGCGCGCGAAACGAAGTCATCGACGGGATAGTCCTGGCCCGGCGTAAAGAAATCACTGACGACCTGCGATGGCGAATAGCAGTTGTCTTCGCTGTCATCAGGCCACTGGATTCGAAAATGCATGACCGGCATGGCGGCTTCCTGGAGAGATTTGAGGGCACGGCTTGCGAGCAAGCCGCTGTAAATATCGAGATGTTTCTTCGCGGATGCCTGCCAGCTCATTCGCGCGAGCAACGCGGGGACGGCGTTGTCAAAATCGGTTTTGTGACGCCCGCTGATGACTTGTTCAAGCGCGTTCGCGATCGATTCGTGATCGGTTGGCGTGGCCCAGCAGCAGGTAGTGTCGTCGAGATATTCGGTGAAGGGCGCAATGTTCGATGCCACCACCGGCGTACCGCTTGCAAGCGCTTCGAGCACGACCAGGCCGAAACCTTCGCTCAGGGATACCATCGCGAGGACATCGGCGCGGCGAAATAATGCGGGCATTGCGGCGTCGTCCAGGGGGCCGGTGACGGTCACCGCATGCGTGAGATTCAGCTCGGCTACGCGTTGCATGAAAGCGAGCGCGTATGCGTTGTGATCGAGCAGGCTCGCGCCTCCTGCAACCACGAGCCGCGCTTCGGGGCGGCGTTGGATCAATACCGCGAATGCTTCGAGCAAAGCGGCCGTGTTCTTGCGCGCTTCGATGCCGCCAACAGCCAGCACAACCGGCGATCCATCGATGCCTGACGCTTCGTCTTGATGCGTGCGTTGTGGAGAATAACGTGTCAGGTCGACACCGTTCGATACTGTGGTTGCATCGACTCCGTACTTCTCCTGCATCAAGCGCGTCCACATTGCGCTCACGCACAACACACGATCCGCGTCGCGCCACGCACGCGTTTGCCAGGCAGCAAGGCGCGGGTTGTCGAAATGATCCAGGTGGTGAACGGTGCGGATGAAGCCCTTTATTGTGCCGTCTTCCTTGAGTTCCGCGAGCGCGTTTCCGCTGATGCTGTCCTGCGCGTGCAGCACGTCGAAACTTTCGGCGTCGCAGGCTCTCAAGCTCGCTTTCAAAGCGCGAAGACGTGCTTCCACCATTGCAACTGTGTTCTGCTGTGAGCCTTCGATAGTCGCAAGAATCACCCGGCATGGCGGCTCACGGAACAGCGATTCGCCAGGTACAGCGGGTGCGAAGATCGTGACATCGTGACCTTCATCCACCAGCGCAGCAGCGAGTTCGAGCGTATGCACCACGCCACCGCGCGGATTGACCGAATGCGTGGTGAGGGCGACGCGCATTACGTCACGCTCCCTGACGTTATGAACGCGTCGTGCTCGAAGTTCCACAGTTCGGCGTGATCGTCGCCATCGTGAAGCGTGACCTTGCGCGATTCGTTGACCGTGCCGATCGATGCGCAAGCGAGACCGCGTTCAACGAACATCTGTTCGACCCGTGCGACGTTTTCTTCACGCACGGACATCACGAAGCCGAAGCTGGGGAATGCGGTGAGCCATCGCACACGGTCGACCTGCGCCGGCGCCGGCAAGCGGGACAGATCGATGCTCGCGCCCACGCCGGAGCATTCCAGCAGCATCAGCGCAGTGCCCAGCGCGCCGGCCATGCTGATGTCCTTGGCGGCATTGCAGAGACCGGTTTCGGCAAGCATCGGCAGGACTTCGAGATCAGCGCGCAGACGTTCAGCAGGTGCGCCGACCGATGCATTCCAGAACGGATACGGATCTTC
This sequence comes from uncultured Caballeronia sp., assembly GCF_964243625.1. Taxonomy (NCBI): domain Bacteria; kingdom Pseudomonadati; phylum Pseudomonadota; class Betaproteobacteria; order Burkholderiales; family Burkholderiaceae; genus Caballeronia; species uncultured Caballeronia sp. The sequence goes on along the minus strand of NZ_CAXTGZ010000191.1, from coordinate 6,838 downwards.
GAAGCGCCCGCGCAAATCGACGGCCATCATCAACCGGTCGCCGGGCCTGGCGCTGAAACTGGACAGCAACTTCTTCGCGCGTCCAATAATCGATACCGCCAACTGCGCCTGATCGCTGCGCGCATTGCTGTGGCCGCCGACGATCGGCACGCCGTACGCCGCCGATGCCGCCGCCATCCCGGCCAGCACCTCTTCAGCGCGCTGCAGGCCGTCGCTCCAGAGCGCATCCACTACGGCGATGGGCCGGCCGCCCATCGCGTAGATATCGCTGACATTGACCATTACGCTGCTATAGCCGGCGAACCACGGCATGTCGCGCACGAAGTCGCTGACCATGCCTTCGATGGCGAACAGCAAGTAGCCGTCGCCGTCGGGGATGGCGGCGCAATCATCGCCATTGGCAACGTTTTCGAGCGAGGCAGGAGCGTGACGTGCGAGCGAAGACATCACGCCTGCAATGTCCGTTTTATGGCGAAAGCCGCGCGTCTCCCTCAACGCGGCGACAAGATCGGCCACGTTCATGCCGCACTCCGCGCCGACGCATAGTGCGTCACGAAGCCGCCATGAGGCGTCGCGCACGGCGGATAAAAATCGAGGTCGGCCCGCATCAGATGATGCGGCCGTCCATGCATGAGTTCCTCCGACAATGTGGTCCAGTGCAGCGCATGAAACAAGGGCGCATTCTGGCTTTGCACGTGCGCGAGAAATTCCTTGCAGCCCAGTGCGTGCGCACTGCTGACAGCGAGCCTGATCAGCGTTGCGCCAATCTTCCCGTGGCGCCGGAACGCCGCATGCACGGCAAGCCGCGAACCGGTCCACACACCGGGTTCGTCCTCGTGAATGCGCACGGTGCCGACCACTTGCTCATGCATTCCACCAATGCAACTCACCGCCACGAGGAGTTGCGCGCGGTCATCGGTCTCGTCGCGGTCATCGCCGATAAAAATCCCCTGCTCGATGCAGAAGACCGCGCGCCGCAGCTTGTACGCCTCGTCGGCTTCCCATTGCAGCGTGGTCCACTTGATCGTAAAGCTGGCGGGCGTGTACAGGCGGGCGAGATCCTCGGTATCGGCGAGCATGGTTCAGACCTCGTAGGAAGACAACGACGAACACGCGCCGCATTTTCCGCAACCGGCCTTGATATCGCCGGACCGCATGCCGCCGGCCGATACCATCGCGCCGAGCGGCTGCAGCACCGACTTCATGAACTCGGGGGAAGGCGCCGGATGATCCTCGAGCGGTGTTCCGCTGATCGGCACGAACGGAACCACGAACGGGTACACGCCGATGTCCACCAGTTCGCGCGAGATCGAGAGAATTGCTTCGGCCGTGTCCCCCAGTCCCGCGAGGATGTAGGTGCTGACCTGCCCGCGACCGAACACGGCGACGGCCGCCTTGAACGATTCCATGTAGCGCGAGATGGGGACGCTCGCCTTGCCCGGCATGATCTGCTCGCGCAGGGCGGGCGTGACCACTTCCAGATGCATCCCCAATGTATCGATACCGCTTGCCCGCATGCGCTCGAACCATTTGTCGTCGTCGGGCGGTTCGCATTGCGCCTGGATCGGAAGGTCGACGGCGGCCTTGATTGCAAACGCGCTTTCGCACAGGATCTGCGCGCCACGGTCTTTCGTCGGCGGCGTACCGGTGGTCAGGACCATATGCTTGACACCATCGAGCAGAACAGCGGCACGTGCGACTTCCGCGAGTTGCTCGGGCGTCTTGCGCGCGATCGTCCGGCCTGCCGCAAGAGATTGACCGATTGCGCAGAACTTGCAGGTCTTCTTGCGGCTTTCGTATCGAATGCAGGTTTGCAGCACCGTTGTTGCGAGCACGTCGGACCCGTGCAAGGTCGCGATGTGCGAGTACGGCACGCCGTCGAAGGTTTGCATCGCGTAAAAGCGTGGCGCCTTCGGGAAGCTGATATTCGCGATGGGAATGGAGCCGCGCAGCAATGCGCTGCTGCCGCTCGCATCGGGCGCGGAGGCAACGAACGGCGAGTGCCATGCCGTGTTGGTATGCACCGGAACCATGATGGTCACGCCGTCGATGGTCACCGCCTTGTGATCCGACGGACCCGCACCGCCGCGACGGCTCGCCACGCTGACGCCTGCGCCGGGGTCGGCGAGACGCAAGCCCGTCGATTGCAGTTCAGTCATCAATTGCCGGCTCGCGGCCGACATCGTCCCGCTCGCGTTCGCGTTCAACATGCTTTTCCCCGGTTGAAGGTGAGAAAGGATTCATGGGCGCCGACGTGACGGCGGGGCGGTCGTTGATTGCAAGGCTCAGCAATTCGGGCCGCGCATAATGGCCGACCGAATCCATCATGCGCTTGCGTTTGGTGATCAGCGACATGTCCAGATCCGCGATCACCATGCCTTCGCCTTCGCGCAACGGCGGCGCCAGGTGCTGGCCTTCGGGCGAAATGATCGCGGTATTGCAGCCGCCACGAAGCGCCTTCTGCAGGCCGGGTTCCTTCGTGATGGATTCGATCTGCGCCTCGGTCAGCCACCCCGTCGAATTGACCACGAAGCAGCCGGATTCCAGCGCGTGATGCCGGATCGTCACTTCGATCTGCTCACCGAAAATGGGACCGACGAGCGAACCGGGGAACTGGCTGCAATGGATCTCTTCGTGCTGCGTCATCAGCGCGTAGCGCGCGAGCGGGTTGTAATGCTCCCAGCACGCAAGCGCCCCCACTTTGCCGATGCTCGTCTGCGCCACTTTCAAGCCCGCTGCGTCGCCCATGCCCCAGATCATTCGCTCATGAAACGTGGGCGTGATCTTGCGGCGCTTGAGAAGCAGCTCACCGGTGGTATCGAAGATGAGTTGCGCGTTGTAAAGGCTGCCGTGATCGCGCTCGTTCACGCCCAGCACCACGACCATGCCGTGCCGCCGCGCCCGTTCCGTTACCGCATGGGTCACCGGGCCAGGCACGACGACGGCTTCGTCGTAAAGACGCATGTGTTCCGCGCCCGATGCAACCGGTGCCCGCACGAATGAAAAGTACGGGTAGTAGGGCAGGAAGGTCTCGGGAAAGACGATCAGCTGCACGCCCTGGCGCGCGGCGTCGTCAATGGTCGCGAGGACCTTTTCGAGCGTGCCGCCGGGGCGTTCGAGGTCCGGCGAAATCTGGACCGCGGCAGCACGGACGATTCTCTTGTCGGGCATGGTCATTCCGTGGTCGAGAGTGTCGGCAATGTCAGACGGTCCACGTGTTGATGATCAGCGCGCCGTCCTTCCGATGCAGCAGCTGGATGTCGAGCACGTCGAGCGGGCTGATCGGCTTGATGCCTTCGATCAACGATGCTTCGCCCTGCCCATAAAGCGCCTGCAATGCGAAGCGGCACGCGTAGACCTTGCCGCCTTCTTCCATGAACTTCTGGATCTGCTTGTTGAAGTTCAGGTGGCCGGGAAAGGCTTCGTCGCCGAGCGTTGGGAAACCGCGCTGCAAACCGAGCGTCACGCCGGGACCATAAAGCAGCACCGATGTTTCGAAGCCCTTGCGCAGGAGCCGCGTGGCTTGCAGCAGGTTCACGAAGCCGATGGAACCTTCGAACGCGACCGTATGAAACGTCACCAGCGCCTTTTCGCCCGGGGCGGCCTTGACGTCCTCAAAGACCTTTTCTTCATAGTCGACAAGATAATCGCCTTTCTTGTGCATCGGGATATTGACGGCAGGCATTCTAATCTCCATTAAATACACGATTTAAAACATCGATAACAGTGAGAATCCGGTTTTTTATTCGGTTCCCGCCACGCTGCTTGCAAATCAGATAATGCAACCGCCGTGCCATTGAAACGCAATGTTAATGCGATCAATACCCGATCATTCAACCGATCAGCACTTGGGCGAGTGGGAAATATTTTGAATCGGCTCGCCGAAAGCCTTGCGGGGCCTCACTTCGGCGCCACGTCAAATTCGCCCACGCACCAACAGGGCGATGTTTTGTTGGTGCAATCGCTCGCTACTGGTGCAATAAACACTCATTACGTGCATTGATCGCCTGCAAAACGATTCTCCCTACGATCATTCAATGCGATCAATTTTTTATGGTTGCGTTTTTCGTGCTATCGTTTTTTAACCGCCCTTAATCAGAGAACGTTTCATGGCCAGTCTTACTCATCACTGGATCAGAAAACTCACGGAAAGCCGCAAGCCGGCTTATTTGCTGATTCCAGAACTAATCGAAGAAGACCTGGCGAGCGGACGACTGCGCCCGCGCGACCGGCTGCCCGGTTTGCGCGATCTCGCCGACGAACTGCAGCTCAACTACACGACCGTCGCGCGTGCCTATGCAGAAGCGCGCAAACGCGGTCTGCTGGATTCGCGCGCAGGCAGCGGAACGTTCGTGCGCGGGAGAACGGCAACGTTGCCGCTCTCGGGCGGCAGCAGTGTCGAGATGACCATGAACATGCCGCCCGAACCCGCCGAGCTTGCCGCACGGTTGCGCGAGTCGGCGGCGCGGCTCTTCGCGTCAACCGATCCTTATCGTCTATTGCGGTACCAGGATTTTGGCGGCACGCCCGACGACCGCGCTGCGGGAACCCGGTGGCTCAAGCGCCGTTTCGATGACTGCGATGAAGACAAGGTGCTCGTATGTCCGGGCATCCACAGTGCGCTCGTGGCGATGGTGTCGCAGCTCGCGCGGCCGGGCGGCACCATCTGTCTCGATACGCTGGCGTATCCCGGCATCAAGGCGATTGCAGCGCAGCTTGGCGTGCGTCTGCAAGCACTTGCACGCGACGACGACGGTCCCCTCGCGCATGCCTTCGAAGCGCTCTGCAAGAGCGACAAGCCCAGCGCGTTCTATTGCAACCCGACCATCCAGAACCCGAGCACGGTCACGCTTTCATCGAAGCGCCGGGAGGCGCTGGCCGACGTCGCGTTGAGATACAGCGTGCCGATCATCGAAGACGATGCCTACGGCATGCTGCCCGCGAACGCGCCCGACGCAATGGTGTCGTTCGCACCGGACCTGACCTACTACGTGACAGGGTTTTCGAAGAGCTTCGGCGCGGGGCTTCGCGTGGCCTACATTCGCGCGCCTTCTTCACGGCGCGCGCAGCATCTCGCGGGCGCATTGCGCGCCACGACGGTAATGGCGAGCCCGTTCACCATGTTGCTCGCTACGCAATGGGTCGTGGACGGCACCGCCGATCTGATGCTCGACGCCATCCGGACCGAGTCCGCTGCGCGGCAGGCAATCGCGGCGCGCGTGTTATCGAAGTGGAAGTTCGATGCCGATCCCGCCGGCTTCCATTTCTGGATGCCGATCGATCCTGCATGCGGATGGCAAGCGTCGGAGCTTGCGTTGCAGTTGCGTTCGCAAGGGATCGGAGCGGTATCGGCAACGGCGTTTGCTACCGATGGCAATCCGCCCGAAGCCATTCGCGTCTGCCTCGGCGGTCCAAAAAATCTGGATGAATGCGAAGACGCGCTGAGACTGATCGCGGATACGGTCGAGCATCCGCACCATTTGCATCTGCCCGTCATGTGATTTGGGACGAGGCTTGCCAGGCAGAGGTCATGCAGACGTAAAGCGCCCTTGCTACGATGCAGCTTTTCGTCTCGACTATTCGCCCCATGCGGAACCTTTGGTTTCTTCGCTTTTTCGCGGCCGCGCTCGCGGCTGTCATCCTGACGTCAGCATGCGCCGGCAATCCCAATGCGTTATGGCAGATCGTTCATAACTCATGTGAACCGGCCGCGCAGGGGGCGGACGTGCCGCAAAAGTGTATCGATGTCGATGCAACTCAGGGCTATGCCGTACTGAAGGACCTGAACGGGGCCACGCAGTACTTGTTGATCCCGACAAAACGCATTGGCGGGATTGAAAGTCCCGAGTTGCTTGCGGCGGATACGCCGAACTATTGGCGCGCTGCATGGGACGCCCGGCGCTTCGTGAACGCAAAACTCGGCAAGGAATTGCCGCGCGATGAACTTTCGCTCGCGATCAATTCGACCAGCGGACGTTCGCAGAACCAGTTGCATATTCATATCGATTGCCTTGCGCCCGATGTCGTGAACGCGTTACGCGAACAAGGACCGAAGATCGGTACGCAATGGACCGCGTTCCCTACCTCGCTGCGCGGCCATGCGTACAGGATCAGGCGTATCGATGACCCGGCGCTCGCCTCGGTCGATCCTTTCAAGTTGCTCGCAGCCGATGTGGCAAACGAAGGGGGACGCATGGCGGACCAGACGCTTCTGCTGACCGGCACGACCACGCCCGACGGCAAGCCCGCGTTTTTCCTGCTCAATGATCACGTACGTCTGGCGCAGGGCGACTTTGGATCGTCGGAAGAACTGCAGGACCACAGTTGCGCGATTGCACGCGAACGCTAGCCTGCACCTGCGTTTGTCTCGAAAGATTGCCCTAGCCGCGCGCCGCGCTTCGCTGCACTATGTCGGTTCGACAAACCAGAACGGCAGGGCAGCAGAATGACCACGATGCGAACCATAGGCATGATCGGCGGGATGAGTTGGGAATCG
>NZ_CAXTGZ010000191.1:0-332 GCF_964243625.1 uncultured Caballeronia sp. | reverse complement strand
CTGAATATTATCGGCTGATCAACCAGGATGTGCGCACCCGGCTCGGCGGACTGAACTCGGCGCAAGTGCTGCTCCATAGCGTGAATTTCGCGCCTATTGAACGCCTTCAACGCGACGGACAATGGAACATTGCAGGCATCCGGCTCAGCGAGGCCGCGCGCCATCTGGAAGCGGGCGGGGCGCATTGCATCGTGCTTTGCACGAACACCATGCATCTCGTCGCGCAGCAGGTTGCCGCTGCGGTGTCCGTGCCGTTTTTGCATATCGTGGACCCGACGGGTATTGAAGCGCAAAGGCGCGGCATTCGCAAAGTCGGGTTTATCGGCACGGCG
>NZ_CAXTGZ010000190.1:0-10065 GCF_964243625.1 uncultured Caballeronia sp. | reverse complement strand
CGGTATTCAGTACGAGTCCGTCGAGTTCACCGTGCGGATTCAACAGGAATTGCGTGACCTTGCCGCGCGTTTCCGGCAGGCAGGCGGGATCTATCCAATGCATGTGTGCTCCTTTATGAAGTTGAAAAGAATCAGTCGGCGCGGCCATATAGCTGCGTCAGATTGCCGGGGGTGCCGAAGGACGTGGCCTGCAGCGACTGCCCGAAACGATTGCGGGTGCCGTAGCCGTGCGCTGCAACGAGCGCGCCCGGTTGCAGCAACGCAGGGAATTGACGCGCGCCCGGTGGCGTCAGCTTGATGACCGTGCCATCGGCGAGCAGCACGCCGTCCGGCTCGCCGCGCGGCGCGGTCGTCACCTTCAGCACGCGGCCGCTCGCATCGAGTTTGACGAGACTCACGCCACGAAGCGAGGGCGGCAGGCGCTGAGCATTGCCAGCGGGCGGTTGCTCGACAGCCGACTGTCCGTTGCGCGTATTGGTGATCTCTCTCGCGCGAAGTGCACCTTCCGCTTCGGGCACGCCGCTCGCGCGAATGGTGTCACCCGGAGCGGCGATTGCCGCGACGTTCGCACCCATGTTCGGCGGAAAGCGGACAAGCGAATCGTTGCTGAAAAGCAGGCCGTCCACGTCGCCCTCCGGATTGATCACGTATTGCTTGATGATGCCGGTGGTGACGCTCGCCGCGCTCGTGCTATCCATAGGCCCGGTGGCATCCATTGGCGGGGGCGCGTTGCCCATGACCGGCGGTGGCGCCACGTCACGCGGCGTCGGTGCGGCCTGTGCAGCGCACGCAACAGCGCCGGTGATGATGGCCATAAGGCCGGCCGATTTAATTGCGATCGTAAGTGCTTTCATGTTGGCTCCTGCAAAGCTCGAGTGGTGGCAGCCTTACTTTGCAAGCCCTATGCCATGCATGAAAGCCTCATCCAGCAAAGGTTTTGAGGCGGTCCCCGCTGATAGATGTCCAGTTTGATGACAGTCGATGTCGTTAATCTGGACAGCATCCGCTTTATCCGAGTCCGTAAGCGGCGAGCTTCGTGTAGAGCGATTGCCGGCTGATGCCAAGCCGTCGTGCCGCTTCCGCGCGGTTGCCTGACGTGATCGAAAGCGCGTGGGCGATCGCAAGCCGTTCGAGCTGTTCCACTGCATCGGGAAGCGGCAGGTCGAGCCATCCCGCGGGCAAACCGCTGGTGGTGTCGCCGGAGCCTGGCGTGCGGGAAAGAAAAGCGAGGTCGTTCGCTACAACCACGGGTCCGCGCGCCAGGGCGAACACGCGCTCCATCGCGTTCTTCAGTTCGCGGACATTGCCGGGCCACGCGTGCTGCAGCAGCAGTTTTTTAGCGTCGTCGCCGAGCGTTTTTGGGCGCGTCGAGCCCGTCGCTGCGATCGCAAGAAAATGCGCGGCAAGGGGAGCGATGTCGGCGGGGCGCTCACGCAGCGGCGGCAAATGAATGGGAATCACGTTCAGACGATAAAACAGGTCTTCCCGAAACCGCTGCGCTGCGACCTCCGCCTGCAGGTCGCGGTGAGTGGCGGCAACGATCCGTACATCGATGCGGACTTGCGCGTTGCTTCCAACCGGCGTCACGATGCGTTCCTGGAGCACGCGCAAAAGTTTCGCCTGGAGAGGCCACGGCAGGTCGCCGATTTCATCGAGGAAAAGTGTGCCTCCGTCCGCTCGCGCAAACTGGCCGAGCCGCTCCGATACCGCTCCCGTAAACGCGCCTTTGGTATGCCCGAAGAGTTCACTTTCGAGCAGGTCTGCGGGGATCGCCGCGCAGTTCACCGCAATGAACGGCGCCTGCCGACGGTCGGACGCATCATGCAGCACGCGCGCGGCGACTTCCTTGCCCGTGCCGGTTTCGCCATTGATCAGCACGGTGGCATCGGTCGCGGCGGCTCGGCCGATGCTCTTCTGCACATCGCGCAGCGCGTCACTGAAGCCGAGCAGGCGCGGGGCGCTGCGGGCTTCGCGGGCTTCATCGGGGAGCAAGGAAGCATTGGGTTGGATCGGCGCCGCATCGCGCGAGCCCGATTGCGATAGTTCGATCTTCTTCAGCAACGCGGCGATCTGATCGCGGCCAATGGGCTTTGTCAGGTGGTCGAACGCGCCGAGGCGCATCGCGCGCACAGTGTTCTCGCTGGTGGCGAATGCAGTGAGCACGACAACCGGCAAGGCGGCGCGTGCGGGCATGTTGCGCAGTTCTTCGAGCACTTCCAGGCCGCCGCCGGCGTTCGGGTCTCTTGAAACACCGTCGGGCATTCGCAGGTCGAGGAAAACGCAGTCGATGGGCTCCATGCTTTCAAGCAACGCGAGCGCTTCTCGTTTGCTGGCCGCTTCGAGCGTCTCGTGGCTCATATCGGCGAGCGTTTCGGCGAGGCTTTCGCGAAAGGCGCCGTCGTCGTCGACAATCAGGATGTGCGCCATGGAATCTCGATGACAAAACACGCGCCCGTGCTGCGCGCTTCATAAAACGCCCGGCCGCCATGCGCGGCTGCAATCTCGCGCACCACAGCCAGACCCAGTCCCGAACCGGCGGCATGACCCGTGACGAACGGTTCGAATATTTCTTCACGATCGTCTTGCGGCACACCAGGGCCGTTGTCGTTCACTTCGAAACGCAGGAGGTCGCGAGTCCGCGTTGCCTGTACCGTCACGCTGCCGTCGGGCGGCGTATGACGTATGGCGTTCAGCACGAGGTTATCAAGCGCGCGTGCGAGTTGCACGGGATCGAAAACGGCGTGCTCGGGCGTCGCTGCCGGTGCCTCCGCCACGGTAAGCGCGACCTGCGCATGTGCCGCCGCTTCCTGATGCAGCGCGACTCGATCGTCGAGCCACGCCCGAAGCGGGACGTTCATATTGTCGATGCGAACTGGCTGAGTGAGCGCCAGCAAGCCCACAAGCTGTTGCTCCACCCGATGAATCTGCTCGAGGATCGTCGCGAGCGCCCGTTGCTTGCGATCTTCATCGCCGACGAGAGCGTTTTCTGCTTTCAGCCGCATTGCGCCGACTGGATTGCGGATCTCGTGCGCAATCTGCGCAGCAAGCCGGCCGAGTGCCGAGAAGCGCTCCGCCTGCGCGAGGCGAGCGCTCAGCGCTGCCGCTTGTGATCGCAACGCGGCGGTGCGCGCCGCGTGCGTGTTGAATGCATCCACGATGCGGTCGAGCTCCGGCTCGCCCGTCTTTCCGATCGGCTCGGCAATGATGGCGGAGCCATCCGGTTCGGCTCCCGCATGTTGCGCGACGCTGCGCTCCACGTGAGCAAGGTTCGCGCGCCAGCTACGCAATCGCATACCGAGAGCGATGGAGCTACCGACGATGATTGCAAGCAGCGCGGCCAGCCCCGCAAGCAGGCTGCGTCCCCAGGCGCCCAGTGACGGCTGTGAGCGCGTGAGCGTCCATGCGAGCAGCGCCGGGTGGTGCGGGATCGTACACGCCGTCACGATCACCGCGCCTTGCTGACCACTGACGACATCCGTCAGCGCCGTTTGTTTGATCGCCGCTGCGCGCAGCGTACGCAGGATCAAAGGCGTTTCGGCGTCGGGCACATCGCGCTTGATGCCACTGCCCTCGTAGGTCGGGAATGCATACGCATCGAACACGCCCCGGTCAGTGCCTGCATTGCGCCAGAATCCGCCTTCCACGCCGGACATCTGCGCCAGCACGACATCGAGAATGGCGTGCATCAGATCAGCGTGCGGATCGAGATGATCGGCGCCGGCGTTTCTGTCGATGGAGAGATCGTAGCGCGACGCCACCGCCTGGCAGCCGGCCAGACTGCGCTCGCGAGCGATGTCGATACGCCGTCCCGCGTTTTCCTGGGCCATGAACAGCACGAGGGCGCAAAGCAGCGCGCACATGACTGCCACAAGCGCCCAGAAGAAGGCTAGCTGGCTGGAGAACGACAGGCGCGTTGAAGAAGCTGGCATGTACAGACGTGGCGAGGAGGTGCAGCACTGGAGCAAGAAACTTGCCGGGCCACCGCCCGCGCGCAAGAAGCCACGCCAAGCGCGCAAACCCGCCGCCCAATAGAATGTCTGTGATCCGATAAAAGGAGCAACACTCATGGCGATGGCAACCGAATACACACCAGACGCGCCGGCGCGTGCGGATGTCGATGCTTTTGCGGGCCCGTCGGTGATCGAGTTCGGCACCAACTGGTGCGGTCACTGCAAAGCCGCCCAGCCCGCGATAGCGGAGGCGTTCAAGGACCACGCCGACATGCGGCACCTCAAGATCGAGGACGGCAGCGGCCGGCCGCTGGGACGGTCATTTCGGGTCAAGCTCTGGCCCACGCTGATCTTCATGGTCAACGGGCGCGAAGTCGCGCGGCTGGTCCGGCCAAACGATGTATCGGAAATCCGCGATGCATTTGCGCTCCTTGACCAGGCTTCATCTGCGTAAAGTGCGTCCCGGTGAGGGTTTCCACTGAGCCTCGGCGGCGTGGAGGGGCGCAATATCATCGATGAGAGCGGGCGCAAGAGTTGCACGCTGTGAGCAACCGTCTTGTCCCATCAGGAGGATCGTCATGCCGCGGTTCGCTGCCAACCTCACCATGATGTACAACGAGCACGCGTTCATCGACCGGTTTTCGGCGGCGGCACGCGACGGTTTCAAGGCCGTGGAATTTTTGTTCCCGTACGAATTTCCGCCGTCGGACATCAAAACCCAACTCGACGATAACGCCCTCAAACAAGCGCTTTTCAACGCGCCGCCGGGTGACTGGAGCGGCGGTGAGCGCGGGCTTGCCTCGCTGCCGGGACGTGAGGATGAATTCAGGCGCAGCATGGACATTGCGCTCGACTATGCGCGCATTCTCGGCAATGACAAGCTGCATGTGATGGCTGGTCTCATTGCTCCGGAGCAGTCGCGCGAGCAGCATCGCGAGGTGTATCTGAAGAATCTCGCGCTCGCGGCCAACATGGCGGCATCCGCCCATGTGACGATCGTCATCGAACCGATCAACACGCGCGACATGCCGGGCTTTTTCCTCAACCGGCAGGACGAGGCGCAAGCCATCTGCAGCGAAATCGGTGCGTCGAACCTGCAGGTCCAGTTCGACTGTTATCACTGTCAGATCACGGAAGGCGATCTCGCCGTCAAGTTGCGGCGCGACATGAAGCGGCGCAATGCGGGTATCGGCCACATTCAGATTGCGGGCGTGCCGTACAGGAACGAGCCGGATACGGGCGAAGTGAATTATCCGTACCTGTTCGATCTTATCGATTCACTTGGTTACAGCGGCTGGATCGGGTGCGAATACCGGCCGCGCGCCGGGACGTCCGACGGTTTGGGGTGGCTCGCGAATTACAGGCATTCCGGTCATTTACCGCGCACGTGACAAAGCGCGCTGCGATGCGGTCCGTCGTCGGTAGATGAATTCTGAATGACGAGCCGTCAACGATTTATCCGCTGTTTTCAGGAGATTTCACATGCAGATCACGGGCGAAATGCTGATCGGGAAAACTGCAGTGCGCGGAACGGATGCAACGTTGCACGCCTTCGATCCCGCGCGCAATGTCGAGTTGAAACCGGCGTTCGGCGGGGGCGGCGCGAAGGAAGTTGCACGCGCGGCCGAGCTTGCCGAATTCGCTTTCGATGTTTACCGGCTCACTGCGCTTGAAACGCGCGCGCAGTTTCTCGAAGCGATCGCGGACAACATCGTGGCGCTGGGCGATGCGCTCATCGAACGCGCGCATGCCGAATCCGCATTGCCGAAGGCACGACTCGAAGGCGAGCGCGGCCGCACGGTCGGGCAGTTGAAGCTGTTTGCATCGCTCGTGCGCGAAGGGCGCTGGTTGAGCGCCACGCTCGATTCGCCGCAGCCTGATCGCAAGCCGTTGCCGCGTCCCGACCTGCGTCTGCAGAAGATACCGGTAGGCCCGGTTGCGGTGTTCGGCGCGAGCAATTTCCCGCTGGCGTTTTCAGTGGCCGGCGGAGACACGGCTGCCGCGCTTGCTGCCGGATGTCCCGTCGTCGTCAAGTCGCATCCCGCGCATCTGGGTACATCCGAGATGGTAGGCCGCGCGATACAAAAAGCGGCGTTGGACATGGGTTTGCCGGAGGGCGTGTTTTCGCTCGTGGTGGGCGCGGGCAACGAGATCGGCGAAGCGCTCGTCGCGCATCCGGCCATCAAGTCCGTGGGGTTCACGGGCTCAAGGCGCGGCGGTCTTGCGCTGATCGATATTGCATCGAAACGGCGGGAACCGATCCCCGTCTTCGCGGAAATGAGCAGCATCAATCCGTTCTTCGTGCTGCCGGGCGCACTGGCCGCGCGTGCCGAGTCGCTCGCGAACGGGTTCGTGGATTCGGTCACGCTGGGTGTAGGGCAGTTCTGTACAAACCCCGGGCTCGTGCTTGCGCTGGAAGGGCCGCATTTGCAGGGTTTTATTGACTATGCGGTGAGCGCGCTGGAAAAGAAGGGCGCTCAGACCATGCTCACGGCCGGGATTGCGAAGGCGTATGAGGAAGGCATCGCGCAACGCGATAAATCCGGCGTCGAGCGCATTGCGACGGGCGCCGAAACCGAGGCGCCCTTTGCCGCAATGCCCGCACTGTTTTCCGTCAACGCCGAGCGTTTCGCGGGCACGCCGCATCTGGAGGACGAGATCTTCGGGCCGACTGCGTTGGTCGTGACCTGCCGCGATGAAGACGAAATGCTGGACCTGGCGCGGCGTATCGAAGGGCAATTGACGGCCACTTTGCAACTCGAAAACGATGACGTGCCCTTCGCTCGCCGCCTGATGCCGATACTGGAACGCAAGGCCGGCCGCATTCTTGCGAACGGCTTTCCAACGGGCGTCGAGGTATCGTATGCAATGGTGCACGGCGGCCCGTATCCGGCGACCTCCGACAGCCGCGCTACATCGGTGGGCGCAATGGCAATCGAGCGTTTCTTGCGGCCGGTGTGTTATCAGGATTTGCCGGCGGCCTTGCTGCCGCTTGCACTTCAGGACGACAATCCGCTGAGCCTCTGGCGTTTGCGCGATGGCGAACTTGGACCCAACTAAAAGGAGACTTTATCTTGATGGAGCGCCGTTATCCCGATCCCGCCGTCCGCGTGCTCGATGAGCGATTCAACAAGCTGCGCGTGGCGGCGGCATCGGTGGAATGTTTGTATCAGGGCGCTCGATGGTCGGAAGGCCCGGTCTGGTTCGGCGACTCGCGCTCGCTGTTGTGGAGCGACATTCCGAACAACCGCATGCTTCGGTGGGACGAGGAAACCGGCGTTGTCAGCACGTTTCGCAAGCCCTCGAACAACGCGAACGGCAACACGCGGGACCGCGAGGGCCGGCTTGTCACGTGCGAGCATCTGACGCGCCGCGTGACGCGCACGGAGTACGACGGATCGATTACGGTCATCGCGGATCAATACGAGGGCAAGCCGCTCAATTCGCCCAACGACCTGATCGTGAAGTCCGATGGCTCGATCTGGTTCAGCGATCCGACATTTGGTATCGATGGATTCTATGAAGGTGAGCACAAGTCGCCGGAGTTGACGCCGGGGGTGTATCGCGTGGATGGACAAAGCGGCGAGATCACGCTGATGATTTCGGATCTTGCCGGTCCGAACGGACTCGCGTTTTCGCCCGACGAGTCCGTACTTTATGTGGTCGATTCACGCGCGTCGCCGCGCGAAATCCTTGCATACGAAATGGCGCCCGACGGTCGTTCGTTCAAGGACTCGCGCGTGGTGATCGACGCACGGGACGGTACGCCCGATGGTTTTCGTGTCGATATCCACGGCAACCTCTGGTGCGGCTGGGGCATGGGCAGCGACGAGCTCGACGGCGTGCGCGTCTTTACGCCGCAAGGCGAAGCGATCGGACATATTGCGTTGCCCGAACGTTGCGCGAACGTATGTTTTGGCGGCCGTCACCGCAACCGCTTGTTCATGGCTGCAAGTCACGGCCTTTATTCACTCTACGTCAACACGCAGGGCGTGAAAGGCGGATGACATTTCATGGCGCCGCGCGCCTGACGTTCTTGCGCGGCGCACGGTGACCAGTAGCGGACTTCGCTCAAATAACGATGTACGACATCGAAGTCCGACTCACGAATATCCGTTATCAGCGAACCTTGTAAATGCGGCCGGTTTCGAGGCCCTCCACACTGCGGCTATAGGCCAACGCGACGCGCGCGCCGGACGCGGCTTCAAAGCCACGGAAGTACGGGCCAAACGCTTCGCGCGCTTCTTCCAGCATGGTTGCATTGACGACATTGATGCGCAGGCCGCGTGGCAGTTCGATCGCCGCGCCGCGCACGAAACCTTCAATCGCGCCGTTTACCGCAGCCGCGCTCGCGCCGTACTTGATCGGCTCATCGCCCACGATACCGCTCGTCAGCGTGAACGAGCCGCCGTCATTCAGATAGCGCTGCGCGTGGAGTACGAGATTGACCTGGCCCATGAGTTTGTCATCGAGGCCTATGCGGAATTGCTCCGAGGTCATCTGGGAAAGCTCGCCGAAATGTACGTGACCGGCGGTGGCGACGATGGCGTCGACCTGCCCAATCGATTTGAAAAGCGCATGGACGCTGTCGAGATTCGTCAGGTCCGCACGATGCGCGCCACGTGTGGCGCCAACCTCGAACACTTCATGACGCGGGGCGAATTCGGCGAGGACGGCACGGCCTACTGTGCCGGTTGCACCGATGACGGCAATTTTCATGAGAGGCTCATCGAAAAGGAAACGGGCTCTCATTGTGCGTTTTCACGGCCGCTTGAACAAGCTGCGGCTTCTGCAGACGGCTAGCTGTGTTCGCGCGATGCGTCCGGCGACAGCAGGAAGATCGATGCCGCCAGCTTTGCCACCAGCACCGCGCCGGTAACGACGGCTGCCGTGGGGAACATTTTCCACTCTGCGGCAAGCATAGGACCCACGAAGGCGACCGACGCAAGGCCAAGTGCAACGGTTGTCCAGCGCGCCCACTGCAAGCGCATTGCCACGCAGACATACAAGCCGCCAACGAGTATGCGCGATGCAACCAGCGGCGCCAGAGGCTCGTCCGGACCCACCATCAACGCGAGTCCCATTTCGGCCCACGAGAAGACGTAGGCGATGCCCAGACACGCGATAGCGGTCGAAAGCGCCTGCTGTGTCCAGGGTGCGCGCAGATCGAACGAGCGTGACGCGCCTTGCGGCGCGGCTTCGTTCGAGTAGGTATTGGTCGTAGTCATGTCTGGTCCCGTGGCGTACTTTTTCTAGAATTTTCAAAGCTTTTGTTTGACCCCGGCCTCCCTATGCACAAGGCATGCCAGGCGCATCCCAAGTTGGGAACATCGCTTGCTTTCAGTGCCTTCAAGCCCGCTGGGAGCGGATTTGCCTGAAGAAAGCAAGTGTCGGCCGCTGGCCTCAGCAGAACGGAAAAGCGGCGGCGGCACTGCCTCATTGCAAGCTCGTTCGTCGCAATGGCAGGCTTTACACACTGACCCGGCGAACCGGATCGAACGAAGTTGATGACAGAGGAGCATTCATGAGCAGCGCACAATCCAACGAACCCAAGGAACAAAACCCGCACTCGGAGCGCGCAGAGGAGGATGTCGACAAGGCCGTGGAAGACACCTTCCCGGCAAGCGATCCACCTTCGACAGGCGGCGTGACCCGCATTGAATCTGACGGCGACAAGGACAAGTCGAAAACCAAATAAACAAAAACCGCGCTCGGCGCGGTTTTTTCTTGGAGACGGGGAGTTACGGTGCGATCAGGACTTATCGCGCCGCTGGATTTCGATCAGCCTCGACGGGCGGACGTGATTGACCGCGAAGTGCTTGCGTCCGCGCAAGGTGTCGCCGCGGGCATCGCGGTCAACAAAATCGTACTGACGTTCTACCTCTTCCGCATCGGGCGCGATCATGCCTTTATCCACGACGCTAAAGCCATTCTCCAGTTTGAGTGCGAGGCCGTTACGCGCGGGGCGGCTGTCGAAACCGCCCAGGCCATCGCCCTGTTCGAAGTGGGAATTCACAAGCGACGCGTTGACGCCAATGAACGCATTCGGATTTTCTTCGATCAGGAACTCATCTTTCGACGCATAGCGATTCTTGCCGTCGGCATCCATGCGGAC
>NZ_CAXTGZ010000189.1:0-10105 GCF_964243625.1 uncultured Caballeronia sp. | reverse complement strand
CGGACTCGAATCTGAAACCGCCGACGCCATGCCCATGCTTGGCGCGCTGCCCGGCTTGCCCGGCGCATGGGTCATCGGCTGCGTGCATTCGGGCTATACGAGCGGCCCTTACATGGGCCGGCTGCTGAGCCAGGCCATCCTTGGCGAAGAACCCGCCATGCCGCTCTTCGATCCTGCGCGGCTGATTGTGCCGCCCGGTTCATCGACCGCCAATACTGTCAAACCTGCCTGAACCCGAGACCACGAGAATGATCCCGACGCACGACGCTCCCTATGACGGTATTTACGCCGCCACCCTTTGTCCGCTCGACACCGACGGGCGCCATGTGCACGAAGCCGCGCTCAAGCGGCACATCGCGGACGTATCTGCAGTGGACGGCATTGCCGGACTGCTCGTGAACGGCCACGCCGGCGAGAATTTCATGTTGTCAGCGGCGGACAAGCGCCGCGTGGTCGAGATTGCGCACGATGTATGCGGCGACCGGCTGATCATCGTGGCGGGCGTAAATTCCGAGGACAGCTACGAGGCGCAGTCGCACGCCAACGATGCAAAACGAGCCGGCGCCGATGCCCTGCTGCTGTTCCCGCCGTTCTCATGGGCATTGTCGACGGATCTCGATACCGTCCTCACCCACCACCGGATTGTGAACGCCGAAGCCCGCATGCCGATGATGCTGTATCAGGCCGGCGTCGGCACGGGCGGCATGGCGTACACGCCCGAGATGCTGACCGCGCTGGCCGGCTTGCCGGAAGTCGTGGCGATCAAGGAAGGCAGTTGGGAAACCGCCGCCTACGAGGCGAACCGGCGGCTGGTCAAAACGGTCGCGCCCCATGTCGCCGTGATGGCTTCCGGCGACGAACACCTTTTCACCTGCTTCGTCACGGGCACCGAGGGCAGTCTGGTGAGCCTCGCTGCGGTCGTGCCGGAACTCATCGTGGCGTTGTACCGGGCGGTGAAGAACGGCGATCTCGCCGAAGCTCAACGCCTGCACGAACGCGTTTATCCGCTTGCGAAAGCCATCTACGGCACGGCGCCCGGCGCGCATGCAAACGCGCGCCTGAAGGCTTGCCTGCATCGGCTGGGCCGCTTTCCCAACGCGGCGATGCGTCCGCCCATTTCGCCGCTGTCGGCACTCGAACTTGCGCGTCTCGATGACGCCCTGAGCATCGCAACCCGTCTTTAACGATTCTGACAAGGAGCCACGCATGACACGAACCCTGATCAAAGGCGGCCGCATCATCACGGCGGTGGACGATTACGTGGCCGATATCCTGGTGGAAGGCGAGCGCGTGGTCTGCATTGGACTGAACCTGGAGGGCGGCGAGGACGCGCGCGTGATCGACGCAGCCGGCCTGCTCGTGTTCCCCGGCGGCGTGGATTGCCACACGCATATGGAAAACACCTTCGGGCCTTCGGTCACCGCCGACAACTTTGCGTCAGGCACACGGTCCGCCGCGTTCGGCGGGACGACCACGATCATCGACTTCGCGCTTCAGACGGCCGGCACGAGTCCTCTCGATGCTATTGCGCGGGCACGCGGCAAGGCGGATTCGAAGGCGAGCATCGACTACGGGTTTCACGTGATCGTCACCCAGGTCGACGAGCGCGTGCTCGGCGACATGCAGTACGCAATCCGGCACGAAGGCGTGTCGAGCTTCAAGATGTTCATGGCGTATCCCGGCACCGTCATGTCCGACGACGCCGCCATCTTCCAGGCCATGCGCATGGTCGGCCAGCACGGCGGAATGATTGCGCTGCACGCCGAGAACGGCACGATCATCGACCTGCTGATCAAGGAGGCGCTCGCGCAAGGTCATACCGCGCCGAAGTACCACGCGCTCACGCGTCCTGCCATCATGGAAGGCGAGGCGACGCACCGCGGCATCAAGCTCGCCGAACTGGCCGAGGCGCCAGTGTACTTCGTGCATTTGTCGGCGAAGGAAGCGTTGAAGCATGTGATCGAGGCGCGCGATCTCGGCATTCCCGTGTTCGCGGAAACGTGCCCGCATTACCTTTTCTTCGATGAGTCCGCTTACGCCGACGAAAGCTTCGATATCGCGCGCTACGTGATGAGTCCGCCGCTGCGCTCGAAGGATGCGCAAAACGCCCTGTGGACCGCACTCAAGACCGACGACCTGCAACTGATCTCCACCGATCATTGCCCTTACTGCATGAAGGAAGGGCATCTCGGACGCGTCAACCAGAAGCCCTTCGGCGCCGACGATTTCTCGAAGATCCCCAATGGCGTGCCGGGCGTCGAGACCCGCATGACAGTGGTCTACGACGGGGGCGTGCGTCCCGGCAGGATCTCCCTGAATCGCTTCGTCGAGTTGATGTCGACTGCGCCCGCAAAGCTCTTCGGGCTGTTTCCGAAGAAAGGCACGATCGCCGTTGGCAGCGATGCCGATATTGTCCTGTTCGATCCCGACGAGTCGCACACCATCAGCGCCGATACCCAGCACAGCGATTGCGATTTCACGCTGTTCGAAGGCCATCGCGTAACCGGTCGTGTGAAGAAAGTGCTGCTGCGCGGCGAACTGCTGATCGATGACAACGACTGGGTCGGCCGCTCCGGTGGAGGAGAGTTCGTCGCGCGTGGCGAACTCGGCGCGCACTGGTAAGCGTCACGCCAGGCTACAAGCCTGCAGGCGCACCGTCATGCGGCGTTCAGCCATTGCAGGATGCGTTGCCAGTCCTGCGGCCTCATGGCGCCCATCCACGTGTCGTGATCGGCGGTGGGCAACAGCATGAGGCGCGCACGGTCGTGTTCGCTCGCAAAACGTTGTGCGTGCGCGACCGGAATCAACGTGTCCTGCTGCGCACCGACGATGACGAGCGGCCCGTCGTAACGCGCTACGGCTGCGACCGAATCGAATCTGTCGTGCAGCATCCACTTCACCGGGAAAATCGGATATTTCTCCCCGGCCACGTCGGCAAGCGAATCCCAGGGCGTAATCAGGACGACGCCCGCGACTGACGACTCGTTGCCCTTCACCACTTGCGAAGCCATGCCCGCGCCCAGCGATTCCCCCACCAGGTAAAGCGGTGTGCGCCATTGCGCGAGCGCAGCCGCAAAGACTTCGCGCGAAGCGGCGACCGCTGCCTTCATGGTGCGCTCGCCTTGTCGCCTGCCATGCCCAGGGTACTCGGCAATGACAACACGATACCCGGCGCGAACGAATACGTCGGCGAGCGGCAACTTGGTCTCCGCCGACTCTTCGTTGCCGTGATAAACGATAAAAGTACCGCGCGGTGCTTGCCCCGCTGGCGTGACCACGTAACCCGCGTACTCGCCGCCCGCCTTCCACACATCGATGCGCTCGCCCGCAAGCGAGACCGTGCGCAGATCGGCTGCGTCGGGCGTGGAGGGAAGCAGCAAGCGATCCTGCATCAGATACAACGCCAGCGCCGCCGTCAGGTAGGCAGCGACAGCAAAGCGTAGGGTATAGTCAAGCAGGCGCATGCCATGTCTCGCGCGGTAGTTTTCATGAAGGTCCCGGCCAGTATAAGTACAATCCCCTACCCGATGCACCATCCGCAATGCCCCGGTTGCGAACACACTGCATTTGTAGCGGTACTGTTTTATCGGAATCTTGAGACGCAGCAGGTCACGTAATTAAAGTGTTTTGCATAACAGCCGTTAGATAGGCGAACGTTATCTCGTAGCGGAAAAAGAATCGAATGGAAGTCAGGAATTCTCGACGATGGGCTCCGCGCGGCCGCAAACGATGGATGATCGCGACAGCCGCACTATGTACCGCAGCCGTCGTCCGATTGATTCTTCACCCGCTGCTCGGCCCGATCATGCCCGGGACCGCTTTTCTTATCACCGCCGTGCTCGTGGAGTATTACTGTGGCCTCGCGCCTGCAATCTGCGTGATGCTGGCGGGGCTGTGTCTCGCAGATTATCTGTTCGTACCGCCGTACGGACGCATTGACATCATCGACGCGTCGGATATCCGGCTGCTGGTCTCGTACCCGCTCATTACCATGGTGGTCATTACACTGGTCGAGCGCCTGAGGCGCGCACAGTATCGCGCCGAGATGCTGGCAGCAGTGGCGCACTCCCGCTATGAGATGCTGCTGCGCGGGGATAACGAACGCCTGCTCGTGCGTCGCGCCACGGACGAAATGCATCGCATGCTGCATCACATTGCGCAGCACACCCGCTCGCTCATACTCATCAAGGCGCTCGATCCAGCAACAAGCGCACCGCCCAGCAGTTTCGTCGCGGCGGCGGTAAGCTCGACGCCCGGTGGCACGACCGACGACGCATCGTTCCGTGCAGGCATTGCCTACGGCGCCAGGCATTCGCAAGTGCACCAGGAAGATCTGGCCCGTGTGAGCGACCGGCTGGTGCCGGGTCACCACCGCATGCGTTTTCTGTCTGGAGCCGAGGATTGGCGGGCAGTCGAATGCATGTGCGAACGCTTCACCACGCCGTCCGGCGATTTTCTCATCCTCCGGGCGGAAGACTGACCATGAACGCGCCTCAAAGTCTCCCCGCCCGAAGCAACGATCACGCTGTGCTGCTGCTGCACGGGCTGTCGAGTTCCGCGTCTGAATTGCGGTTTCTTGCACGCCTTCTGACCGAAGAAGGCTTCGTGACGCACACGCCGGAACTGCCTGGCTACAGTGCGGGCACGGGACACGTGCCGATGGAGCAGTGGATCAGTGCAGCGGTTGCCGAATTCGATGCGCTCGCCGCGCAGCACCAGCACGTATCGGTCTGCGGACTCTCCATGGGCGCGACGCTGGCCGCCGCCGTGGCGCAGCAGCGCCCGGCCGCACGCGCCTTGCTGTTGCTGTCGATCACGCTCAATTACGACGGCTGGGCTATTCCCTGGTATCGATTCCTGCTCGACTACGCCTATTACACCCCGATGCGCTCGCGCTATCGGTATCGCGAGCATGAGCCCTACGGCCTGCGCAACGAAGCGTTGCGCTCGAAGATCGCGCGGGCGATGCAAAGGGGCGAAATCAGCGAAGTCGGGCCTGCATCCATAGCGCTGCCTGCGCTTCACGAAGCAAGCCGGCTGGCGGGCTCGGTGCGCAAGAAGCTGAAAACCATCAATGCCGATTGCCTCATCATTCACGCGATTGACGACGAGACGTCGAGCCCGCACAACGCGCGCTTTGTCGCGGCGAACGTCGGGGCGTCGTTTCTTCGCACCATCTGGCTCGATGACTCCTACCATATGATCACATCCGACAACGAACGCGAGGTCGTTGCCCGGGAGTGCGCGCTTTTTCTGCGCGAAAGCGCAGCGGCATCAGTGTCGAGCAACAATCCGACGCCCGTCGTTTCACGCGCGCTTGCGCGGCGATTGAGGCAGTTGGCGACCGTTGCGGGGAAAGCGTGAGGACCCGCAAGGCATCGATTAGTCGCCATTGCACCGCGCTCGCAGCGGCACTTGCGTGTTGCACGATGGGATTCGCGCACGCCGATGAAACGCCGGCCGACAGCGACTGGAAGATCTCGGTCGGACCAGGCGTGTATCTGTTCCCGAAGTTTCCGGGTTCCTCGCAGCTTCAAGTGCTGCCCTTCCTCGTGCAGGACATTTCGTGGCGGGACCGCTTGTTTTCGCAGGGTCCGGATGTGCTTGGTGTCAATGTGCTGCGAAGCGAGAATTATCATGTCGGCATGTCGATGAGCTTCGACTTCCAGTCAAGATCATCCTCCGACGATGCGCGGCTCAGGGGCCTGCCCGATGTGCACTACGGACCGAAGCTGCGGCTCTTCGCCGATTACACGTGGTGGGCGTTCACCGGCGCGGCGGCGGTCTATCAGGACATTGCGGGAACCGGACAGGGCCTGACCGCGATGGGCGATCTGTTCATATCGGCGCCTGTCGGCAACTTGCTTCTTTCAATGGGCCCCGGCCTCACCTGGGCGAATGCGACCTATACACGTACCTTGTTCGGCATCTCGCCGCAGGAAAGCGCGGCGTCGGGATTGCCGCATTACGACACTGCTTCCGGCTTGCGCGATGTTCACTTCAACGTGAACGCAACGTACAAGATCAGTCCGCACTGGTCGGCGAACGTCGCGGCAGTTGTGGGACGCCTCGAGCGATACGCCGCCGGCAGTCCGATCACAGAGCGCCGGCTCGACCTCAACGGCATGGCGTCGGTGCTCTACCGCTTCTAGCACCCGTGACGAAGTGCGTCCACATACCCGCAAGCCGCTCGCGTTCGCGTTCGAAATCGGCGGCGGACAGCGGGGCGAAGCCCTTTTGCACGCGGCCATAAGTGAGCAGCGGCGCAAACCCAATGCGCTTCATGCTCAAAAATCCAGCTTGGCCGTGACAATCACTTGCCGGCTTTCGCCGATGTTGATGAACGGCGTGCCCGTGCAGCAACTGCCCGTGTAATACGTGGAGTTGAAGATGTTGCGCGCGTTGAGTTGCCAGTCGATGTACTGCCCGAAGATATGCGAATTCCATGATACGAACGCATCGGCGACATGACCCCACGGTAACTGATACACCTTGCCGGTGCCATCGCCGACCGCCATGCTGCTGAACACGCGCACGCCCGCCCCTGCGCGCACGCGCCCGCTTGCAGGTCCGAACCCGACGTTGCCGAAATCGCGCGTGAGATAAAACGCGCCTTCATGCTTGGGGGTGTTGGGCAACGGGTTGCCGCCCACGAGCGGATCGTCCTTGTAGCGCGCTTCGGTCGCCGCGTAGCTCGCGATCACGCTCCAGCGATCCGTGAGTTGACCGTTCACATCGATTTCCAGGCCACGCGAGCGCGCATGGCCTGCGTTGCGCACGAAGTTGACGCCGTTGATGGTCTGCGTGGTCTGGATGTTTTTCTTGCGGATGTCGAAGAGCGCAACGGTGCCGGTGATGCGGTTGGTTTCGAGCTTTGTGCCGATCTCGTATGCAAGACCCTGCTCAGGCGGCAACGTGCCGATAGGCGCCGCGATCGACGTATTCGGCCTGAACGATTCGCTGTAGCTCGCATACGTGGACCATTCCGGCGTGACCTTGTAGACAAGACCGGCATGCGGCACGAACTTGCTGTCGCTTTGCGTGGACCCGACAACAAACGGCCTGCCCTTGCCTGTCAGTTCCTGGAAGTCGTCATAACGCACGCCGCCAAGGAGAATCCACCGGTCGCCGAAATGTATCGCGTCCTGGATGAATGCGCCGCGCTCAATCAGCTTGTCGGTCTGGTCGCTGTCAGCCGGAGACAACGTGTTAGTGGCCGGCAGCGTGCCGTAGACCGGCGAGTACATGTTGAACGTGGAGTTGTTCTTGCCACGATACAAATCCGCCAGCACGCGGTAATTGCGCATGTAGTCGAAGCCGGTCAGGATATCGTTTCGCAATCCGAACCACGTGACCTTGCCCTCGAGATTCAACGTGAAATTGTGCGTGGACTGCACACCGTTTTGCGTGGAATCGACCCGTCGGGTAAGAATGCCGGTCGTGAAATTCGGAGTCAGCACGCGCGCCTGCTGATCGTTGTAGTACGTGCGGTTCCAGCCGTACCCCGCGTGCACGGTCCAGTCCTGACTCAGTTTGCGATCGACCCGTACGTTGAGCGCGTCGGAGCGGCCCGCGGAGATGTTGTAGTTTTCGTCGAACCGCTCTTTTGGCGATACCGACACCGGGTTGCCCGTACGCGTATCGATGATCGTCCCGCGGTCGATCGGCACAGAGTAGTTCATGTGCTCGTACTGCACGAGCACGCTTGTATCGCGTCCATACCATGCAAGCGACGGCGCAATGGTGTCTTGCCGGTTGTAGCCGAAGTTGCGCCAGTAATCCACGTTCTGGTGATCGGCAATGAACCGGTACGCGAGGCCCGAGGTGCCGATCGGCCCGGTCAGATCCGCCTGCGCGCCACCGCCGCCGTAGCTGCTTGCAAACCCGGAGACCGAATTGGCGCGTTCCAGTTGCGGCTTCTTGGTGACGACGTTGATGAGACCGCCCGGGTCCTGAATACCATAAAGCATCGACGCCGGGCCTTTCAGCACTTCAATGCGTTCGGTCGTCGGCGTGAAGTTGCGGGGCTGCACGGACTGCAGGCCATCGCGAAGAATCGAGTTGTCGCGATTGTCCCCGAAACCACGCTTGACGAGGGCGTCGAGCGTACCGCCGAGCGTGTTGCCCATGCGCACGCCCGGCACGGTTTCGAGCGCCTCCGCGAGGCTATCCGGCGCGCGATCCTGGATCGACTGCGATGTGACCACGTTGACTGCCTGCGGTACGTCGACCAGGGGCGTGTCGGTACGCGTCGCGACCGATGCCCGCCGTCCCTGGTAACCGCGCTCGGGCTCGCTTCCGTTGACACGGCCTGCGGTTACCCTGACTGCTGGAAGCGCACCTTCCGCGTCTGGGGCGGAGGCCGCGGTGGGCGCTCCAGCGTTTGCAGTTTCATCCGCAACCGCCTGCGCGACCGATGCAAATACCAGCGTCAGCGCAACCGCGACGGGTCTGTAGCAGGTGCGCAGATGGTCGCGCTTCTCGGCCTTCATCGAATGCATTCCTGGTTAAACGAACGTTTACAATTTGCGGCATCGTATCGTTAACGATAATGATTCTCAATATTATTAGAAAGAATTTTGTCGGAAAATCTCCCTATGAAATTTCAATGACAGTCCGGAATGCGAAAGCTCCAGCCATCTGGGCACACTCTAAAATTACAGATTTATATACAAAAGTAATTGTGCGCACGCTCTCTTGTCCGAGTACCAGCAACAGGTTTTTTGCTCGGATAAGCTGTCGCAATGCCCAAAGTGATCGATTACCTCAACCCCGCCCTTCCCCGAGGGCTGCGACGCGTGTCGATGCCTGTAGTCGACGCCACCCCTGCCGCGCTCGATGGGTTTGGCAGGCTTGTGAGCGACCCGGGCGAGTGCTCGATCGAGATCGTGCAGTGGCCCGCAACCGGGACACGGCCCATTGACGCTGGAACGGGGGACGAAGCAGGCACCAACGAAGGGACGTTCGTCAGCGAATGGCGCGGAGACATTCTCTATGGTCGAAACGAGGCTGTAAGCGGCAACTACATCCTCGCGTACGCGACCGAACCCGAAGAAGCTCGCGACGACAGTGCCAATGCCCCGGGAGAGATGCTGCTCTGGCACGCGAACTACCACCCGGACGGCGGCCAACTGTTTTTCCCTCTCGACCATCGTCCGTTCTACGTTCCATTGGCCTTGCCAGGCGACGACATTGCACCAGAGAAATTTGTCTGCTTTCGCTTCGACGGGCAGCAGGGTCTCTACATTCACCCGAACGTCTGGCACGAAGGTGTGTTCGCTCTTGCAGGAACACAGCGATTTTTCGATAAACAGGGTGCGGTCCATGCCCGCGTCTCTGTCGATTTTGCTCGCGAGTTCAGCTGCCTTCTCGAGGCGCCGATTCTCAAGGACGTATGAAGGTTCGCAGTCGAGATCCTGCGTTCCGTGCTCATCGGAGCATCCGCGGCCGAGCCGACGCGCGATTCAAAGCTGGTGATCCACGAGACTGCTTCGCATGGCGTCTAGAGGCGAGTCCTCGAACCAGGGCAATAAAGCGTGAACCGGCGCCGGCCGCGCGATGAGGAAGCCTTGCAACTCTGCGCAATGCTCATGCAAAAGCGCCTGCCTCTGTTCTTCCGTCTCGACACCTTCGGCAATGATCGGAATGCTCAAGCTTCTGCACAGCCCGCTGACCGCGCGTACGATCGCTGCCGATTTCGGGTTCTGGCCCAGGCCGCTGACGAAACCACGGTCTATCTTGACGCGCGTAAAGGGAAAGCTCTGCAGCATGCTGAGCGAAGAATATCCGGTACCGAAGTCGTCCATCGCAACCCCGACACCCAGCGCGCGAATCTCGTCGAGGATGCAACGCGGCGCGGCCGCCGATTCCAGCAGAGCGGTCTCGGTGATCTCGAGTTCCAGGCGATGCGGCTGCAGAACCGACACGCTGAGTGAGCGCTGGACCGTCCCCGTGAAGTCCTCGTACAGCAACTGAGCCGGCGAGACGTTCACGCTGAGCCGGATATGCGCCGGCCATTGCGATGCATCGCGGCACGCTCTCATCAAAACCCATGCGCCGAGTTCGGGCATGAGCCCCCGCTCTTCAGCGATGGGAATGAATTCGA
>NZ_CAXTGZ010000188.1:0-10106 GCF_964243625.1 uncultured Caballeronia sp. | reverse complement strand
TTGTCTGTGATTGCTGCCCATCAAGAACTGTCCGTGTGGTATCCAGACCATATCTCTCGGACCAATCCGTCCATCGCCAACGGTGAGGGCTGCCGGTCCTCGGAACTGCTGAAAAACGGCAAACGCCGACCCAGCACCGATAGTGCTCATCGCGACGGCAGCAATTGCAACCTTGTGCTTGAGATTTCGAATCACGACTGCCTCCACAACTTGATCTCGTCCGTTGTAATTGCGCCTTCTCCCGGCTTGAGTGACGCATCCAGCAAGATTGGATGTTTGCGCTGGCCGATACCATTGGACCAAGGTCCAATGGTGTCAAACCTGATTAGCGCGTTAATGTTCCCATATCAGCCGGTTTTGCTCGTTTCGATGCTGCGGCAGGACCGCTTTCGTCGCCAAAGTGTCGACCTGTGAAAACATGCACTCGTTCTTTCGCCGAACTCCCGTCGCACTGCTTGACAAAACAAACCCGGAGAAAATAAAGCCGTGCGCTGCACGCCTCAGGCAATGCACGCAGACTCAAGAACCATCCCGGGAGGACCGCTGTCGAGAATGCACGTGTCCGGGCTTGATAGATCGACCTACGATGACTGGCTTCCGGGGGTTCGCAATCCTGAAGTCGCAATTCCTAAAAATGAAACGCGGAGAAAAGCGATGAATCCTCGGTTCCAGAAGTGGCTAAAAACGATTCTCCCTCTCGTTGCAGCGCTGGCCGTCCAGCCTGTATGTGCGCAGGAACCAGGCAAAAAGCCCAACATCGTTGTGATCATGGCCGACGATGTCGGCATGTGGAACATCAGTGCGTACCATCGAGGAATGCTGGGCGGCAGCACGCCCAATATTGACCGCATTGCCAAGCAAGGCGCGTTGTTCACCGACTACTATGCCCAGCAATCATGTACCGCGGGCCGCGCCGCGTTCATTCTTGGACAGACTCCCTTTCGCACAGGGCTCCTGGCTGTAGGATTACCGGCGGCCAAGCAGGGTATTCAGGACACCGATCCGACGATTGCACAACTCCTCAAGCCATACGGCTATGCAACGGCGCAAATCGGCAAGAACCACCTTGGAGACCGTAACGAGTACCTCCCGACAGTGCATGGCTTCGATGAATTCTTCGGAATCCTTTATCACTTGAATGCCATGGAAGAGCCGTATGCGGGGGACTATCCGAAAGCCCCTAGATACCCGGACTTCCGGGCAAAGTTCGGCCCCCGCAACATGATCGACAGCAAAGCGAGCAACACGGATGACACTACTGTGGACCCCCGCTTCGGGAAGGTCGGAAAACAAATAATCCAGGATGGCGGCCCGCTGCCGCCGCATCCGGGCATGGACGCGACGGCCAAGTTCAATATGGAAGACATCGATGAGGAATTGGTACGGCGATCGACTGACTTCATGGATCGCTCCGTAAAAGCAGGCAAGCCATTCCTGCTCTGGCACAACAGCACCCGTATGCATGTCTGGACCCACCTCTCTCCCAAATGGCAAGACAAGAGTGGCTACGGACTTTATGCGGATGGCATGATGGAACTAGACTGGGAAGTAGGCCAGATTCTCAACAAAATCGACGAATTGGGCGTTGCTGACAATACGATTGTGATCTTTACAAGCGATAACGGCGCGGAAATCTTTACGTGGCCAGATGGCGGTAACCATCCCTTTCGGGGAGAGAAAGGAACGACCTATGAAGGCGGCTTCAGGGTGCCCTTGCTCGTGAAGTGGCCCGGAGCCATTCAACCCGGCAGCATTGTCAATTCAATCTTTGCGGCAGAGGACTGGATGCCGACGCTGCTTGCCGCGGCAGGGGATCCCAACGTCAAGGATGAGCTCCTGAAGGGAAAGAAGGTCGGCGACAAGACCTTCAAGAACCACCTCGATGGCTACAACTTCATGCCGTTCTTCAAAGGCGATGTTCCAGAGGCGCCGCGGCACGAGTTCTTTTACTTTACTGACAGCGGAGATCTCCTGGCTGTCAGGTACGACGAGTGGAAGATCAGCTTTAAAACCATCACGGGCAATCTGTTCACCGGTTCTCAAGACTCCACCAACGTTCCTCTTGTGACGAACCTCCGGCAAGATCCATGGGAGCGTTATCAGGACCAGTCGATGTTGTATGGAAAATGGTGGGGAGAACATTTGTGGGTGATGATACCCAGCGTGGCAATTGTGGGCCAGTTCCTCCAATCCTTCGTTCAGTTTCCGCCCAGCCAAAAATCCGGATCGTTGAGCATCGAAAAGGCGCTGGCGCAGATGCAGTCGGGTGCAGCAGGGGCGGGGAAATGACGTGCATTCATGTCCTTCACAGTTGACTGAGCGGTGCGCCAACCTACCCTTTGCGTTGGCGATCCGCCGCAGTCCGGACGGCACTTCATGATTGAGCGCGGCACGGCTTGCGCAACGGCGACCCATTCGCACGCCACGTTTGCGTCATCCGCACTGTCGTCGGCATCGGGCGAGGCGTCATTCTAATTTCCGCCGGCGTGCGAGGCGGACGTTCGCTTGTGGGGCCGTTCGATTTCGGGATCGATGGCTTTTTTGGATCTCGTCCTTTTGACCGTCGCTTCGGCCGTGCTTGACCCGTTGATTGCCCGACCCTTACTTGCGGTAACAACCGGGCAAGCGTCGAAGCGTTACCAAAGCCCGCCAGGCTCGAATAAACGCGTGCATCCTCACATGCTACACGCGAGAGATTCGAAGTACCGAGCAACGGAAACTACCCGACATCAAGGCTAGCAGCCACAACCTTGACGTGACGGACGCGAGTGTCATCGTCGAAAGCGGCCCTGTATGAAACTCCTCACCACAAGGATGTCACGAGGAAAACCGAACCATGGCCAGATTGAATCCCGCGCTTCGACGCAGCCGAAGGCCACCCTTGTCACGCAAGAGAAGAACCGTTTTCGCCGCCGCCGCCCTGGTCACGCTGGCCGTGCTGAGCTGGGCTTTTGCGATTGTGATCAAGCCAGCCATCCAGCGGACGATTGTCATCACGACGGGCGCGGACGGAGGCATCTATCGCGGCTTCGCAGATCGCTATGCCCCCATCCTGAAGCAGGATGGCATCGTGCTCGACATTCGCAGTTCTTCCGGTTCGATCGAGAACTATCAGCGGTTGAGCAAACCTGGCAGCGACTATGAGGTGGGATTCGTCCAGTCAGGCACCGTCTCCGCCAAGGAAGCAGACGGGCTCCAGACCATCGCCGCAGTCTCCTATGAGCCGATCTGGGTTTTCTATCGCGGCGATCCGGTCATCAACCGCCTGGCACAGCTACGAGGCAAACGCATTGCCATAGGCGTTCCCGGCAGCGGCCTGCTTGATGTTTCCCTGCAATTGCTCGCCTACAGCGGCATCACAGCGGTTAATACCGCGCTGCTGAAAATGGACGCGGGCAAAGCCTATCAGGAACTGAACGCGGGGCGCCTCGACGCAGCTTTCTTCATTGGCCGACCCGATGGGACGATGCAACAGACGTTACTGAACAGCAGCCTGAAGCTGATGAATTTTGCGCAAGCCGACGCGTTGGTGCAAAAGTTCCCTGCTCTTTCGAAAGTCATCTTTCCGCGAGCATCCACGAGTATCGTCAACGACCTGCCTCAGGCCGATGTGACGCTGCTCGCCGCGACCGCACTTCTCGTGTCCAAGGACAGCCTGCACCCGGCGCTGACTTACCTGCTGCTCGACGCTGCGAAGAGGGTCCACGGCGCCGAGGACTACTTCACGCCTATGAACACGTTCCCCAACGCGAACACCGAAGAGTTTCCGGTGTCGGACGAAAGCACACGCTACTTCAGATCAGGCAGACCTATCCTTCAGCGATATCTGCCATTCTGGTTGGCGAGCTTTGTGGAACGACGGCTTCTGATCTTGCTGCCTTTCATGGCATTACTGCTTGCGCTGCTGCAGGCATTGCCGCGCATGGCGGAGAGGCAGATAAAAAATCGGCTGGTGATCTGGTACCGCGAGATCAAGTCGCTGGAAGACGAGATATGGAAAGTCAATAGGCCGACCGCTGATCAGATCGCCCAGTGGCGTGACGAGATACAAAATCTGGATGCTCACGCAAACGAGATCTCAATCCCGCAGCGTTATCTTCAGGACGTATACAACCTCAAGCAGGCAATCGGTTTCGTACGAGCTCGGATCGACCAGGTGTCGACAAGAGCTGAAAAGTGAACGATTGCTCCCGGCAAAACCGTCTTGACCGGCACGAATTCACTAACGGTACTGGGTCATGCAACGCTGACTATAGCGATGCCTCGCGCAAGACAGCTACGCCTGACGAGGTGGTACGTGCCAATCACAACGTCAGAACCGGATCCCGACTCCCGCATACGGACCCTGTGTCTTGATGTTGTAGAGAAATTCCGGTTTTTCGTAGTCCATACTAAGGATTCGATACCCCAGCTTCACTACGATGGTTTTCGAGAATTTGTAGTCAACGCCGCCGAGGAACTGCCACGAATGCTTGGTTCCGCCCGTCCCCGCGTCGGCGTAGCCCGAAACAGACCATTTATCCGTGAACATGTAAGCGCCGCGGACTGCCAGGAAGCCGTCGGTCCAGTTTGCACTTTTGTCGCCACTGCGGCCGTCTGGAAAGACCCGGCCACCCGAGTAGGACAGGTCACCGTCCACATAAGCGTAACGCACGCCAATCAGGACATCGATCGGCATGACCGGACTGTCGATTATTCGATACGCTGCAGCGGCCTGGAGTATCGTTTCGTTCAGTTTAAGGCGCAACGTGCCGAGTGCACCGCCAAGCAGCGGATCGGAGGTCTTGGATACCTTGATGTAGATCGTGTCGACAACTACGCCCCATCGACCGTAGCGCGCTTCGAAAGAGCCCATTCCACCGAAATTGAGATTTTTGAGGACGTCGGAAAAACTCGCGTCTAGGTTTGCCGTGGGCGTGCGTGTTCCAACGCGCGACCACCCGCTGATTCCTGCGACCCAGAGATACGGCGTAGCCTGGAACTGCCAGCCGTTACCCGGCGGTGTATCGGCCATTGCAACACCCGAACATCCGGCAGCAACGCCAACGAGTGCGCTCATGCAAATTCCGCGCTTCATAGTAGTCGTCCCCCTTGGTTCGACGTCCCATGACGTCCAGATACGCAAAGCCCGCACTCACCGCGAAACGGATTTTGACCGCGACAGTCGAACAGCCGTTTATCCAACGCACCGTAGCAGGCGTATTCGAGCTTATTGTTGTCGATAATTTCCACGCGATCTATGGGACCTTGGTCTCATAGATCGCGCTGTTATCTCAGACCGTCGCGACGGTTGCGGACTGCAGGCAATGTTGAAGTCGGGCTAACGCCTGAAAGCGTGCGCGGGAAAAACAGGCCACACGTTGAGCCGTTTCGTTGCCAGATGGGATCACGCGCCGCTGCAGGTGCACGCAGCCACGCTGAACGAGGCGACGGGAATCGCCCCGTGTCGCCAACCAGATTCAGAACCCCAGCGCCACTGCCAGCAATCCCCCGAGGACCCCGAACCCGACCACGGCAACTGCAACCATCGTCAATACCCGTGGTGGAAACGAGCGCCCCAGCATGGCAACTGACGGCAGGCTGATCGGCGGCAGCGTCATCAACAACGCGCCTGCCGGCCCCACGGACATGCCGAGCGAGAGCATCGCCTGGATGATCGGCACTTCGCCGGCCGTCGGAATCACGAATAAGGTGCCGGCAATGGCAAGACCGACGATCCACAACACGCTGTTGTCGATGTTCGGTCCGATATGCGGAAACAACCACGCACGCGCCGCCCCAAGCACCAGTACGAGAACGATGTATTCGGGGACCAGCCGGATGGTCATGCGCCCGAGAATCCGAACCCAGCGCGTGAACGCAGTCCCCGGATCTTCGGCAGCCACGAGCTTCGCCATCTCGCCGCGCGACGCCTCTGCTTCCTTCGGCGTCACCATGCGGTTCACGGCGTAGCCGAGCCCGAACACCATCAGGACCCCCA
The DNA here is from genome assembly GCF_964243625.1 of uncultured Caballeronia sp. Lineage (NCBI taxonomy): Bacteria > Pseudomonadati > Pseudomonadota > Betaproteobacteria > Burkholderiales > Burkholderiaceae > Caballeronia > uncultured Caballeronia sp. Next base: position 4,126 of record NZ_CAXTGZ010000188.1, on the reverse strand, counting down.
GGGCTAGGCGCAAGCCCATCCATTGCCAGCCGAGCACGAAGCCCATGAAAATCAGCGTGGCCGGATTGAGTACGGTATTGCCGAGCCAGAACGCGATGGCCGCCCCCGGCGCCGCCTGACGCGCACGCAAGCCAGCGACGACAGGCGCCGCGCAGCAGGTGCACATCATGCCTGGCAGTGACATCAGGCCGCCGTTCACGACGCTGCCAAAGCCGCTTTTTCCCAGCGCACGCGCGACCCATTGCGGCGGAATCAGCGCCTGCACTGCGGAGCCGAGCAAGAGGCCCAGGACCATCGCTTGCCAGATCGCCTTGCCGTACGCAAACGCGTAATCGATAGCCGCTTTCCACGACGGCTCGGGCGCACTCGCGGCCGTGCCCATCAGGATCGATTTACCGATGGAATGCTGGCTAGCCGCAACGAACGCACGGTTGTAGTACGGAAACCATTTGACGTAGAACAGGCCGACGACGGCGATCAGCAGGAAGACGATCCAGCCGGCCGCTACGCGGGGTTGTCGAAGAGTGGATTGCATGGTTGGTCTTGGTTTTTAAGAAAAATAAGGTGTCACGCCGCGCTCGCGGAGGTCTCGATCTGCGCGAGCAGCGCCCTCGCCTGCTCGACGACATCGGCGTCATTCGGGCGGAACAGCACACGCGTAGCGCGCGGCAACTCGGTGAAATGCGCGCCGCTGCTGCGGGTATAGGCGGGATCGTAATGCTGGTCGATCAGTTCGCGAGCGAGTTCGGGGCCCCGGTTTTCATCGATCAGCTTGTGCCAGTGGTGCACCCGCTCCCGGCTATGCAAACCGATCAGCTTCGATAACTGCTGCTTGAACAAGTCGGGATCGTGGAACAGATGCGCGTAATCATGCAGGAGGAACGCGGCGCGGTCGTCTCGGCTTGCTTCGACCTGAATGCAATCGCCGCGATGAAACGTGTCCACCAGCGCGAGCGGCAACGCCACCGCGCCGATCCGCCGGCTTTCCGCCTCGACAAACACAGGCCGCGCCGCATCGAAGCCCCGCAGCGCGCCGACCAGCAACGTATCGAACCATTTCTGCGATGGCTGCAGCTCACCAGGCAACGCGCCGAGCAGCGATCCGCGATGCGCCGCAAGCTGCTCCAGGTCGAGCGTCTGCGCCCCGGCAACGCTCAAAGCGTGCAGCAAACGCGTCTTGCCGCTGCCTGTCGGGCCCGTCAGCGCGATATAGCGAAACGCCGCCGGAAGACGCTCGAGCGTCTCGATCGTCGCGCGCCGGTAGGTCTTGTATCCGCCTTCCAGTTGCCGCGCCTGCCAGCCGATCATGTTGAACATGGTCGTCATGGAGCCGGACCGGGTACCGCCGCGCCAGCAATAAATCAGCGGGCGCCAATTGCGGGGCCGGTCGGCGAAGACCGTATCCAGATACCGCGCGATATTTCGCGCGACCAGCGCCGCGCCCACCCGGGCGGCTTCGAAGGGCGAAACCTGCTTGTACATCGTGCCGATGTGCACCCGCTCTTCGTTGCTCAGCACCGGCGCGTTCAACGCGCCCGGAATGTGGTCATCGGTGAATTCGAGTGGTGTGCGGACGTCGATTATTTCGTCGAAATCGGCCAGCCGGTCGAGCGGAACAAGCAGGTTTTTCAAGGTGCGACGCTACAAAGTGAACAAATACGGTGGACAAACCGGAGGTTTCGGATTATCGCATGGGCAAAACGGACAGTGGATGGTCCGCATTTTTGACCATGCACGGATACGTCGCATACTTCAGTATTGGATGGCCGCCCTGAAATCAAGGATCACGCGATGAGCTACAACGAGACCATCGGTCATCGGACGTATCGTTTCGACGACCTGAAAACCCTGCTGGCCCGAGCCACGCCGCAGCGCTCCGGCGATCAGCTTGCGGGCGTCGCGGCCGCCACCGAGGAAGAGCGCGTCGCCGCGAAGATGGCGCTGGCGCAAGTGCCGCTGCGCACGTTCCTCAGCGAAACCGTGATCCCTTACGAAAGCGATGAGGTGACGCGGCTGATCATCGACGAACATTGCGCGCAGGCCTTCGCGGAGATATCGCATCTCACGGTGGGCGATTTCCGCAACTGGCTGCTCGCCGACACCACCGATACCGCCGCGCTCGTGCGCATCGCGCCCGGGCTCACGCCGGAAATGGTCGCCGCCGTATCGAAACTCATGCGCAATCAGGACCTGATTCTCGCGGCCAAGAAACGGCCGGTGGTCACGCGTTTTCGCAATACCATCGGGTTGCCCGGACGCATGTCCGTGCGCCTGCAGCCGAACCATCCCACCGACGACGTCAAGGGCATCGCCGCGTCCATGCTCGACGGGCTCATGTACGGCTGCGGGGATGCGGTGATCGGCATCAATCCGGCATCGGATTCGCTCAATGCAATCACGACACTGCTCATGATGATCGATGACTTCCGGCAACGCTACGAAGTCCCGACGCAATCCTGCGTGCTGACCCATGTGACGAACACGATCGCTGCGATCGAGAAAGGCGCGCCCGTGGATCTCGTGTTCCAGTCGATCGCGGGCACGGAAAAAGCCAACGCGAGTTTCGGCGTGTCGCTCGCGCTGCTGCAGGAAGCGTATGAGGCGGGGTTGTCGCTGAAGCGCGGTACGGTCGGCGACAACCTCATGTACTTCGAGACCGGCCAGGGCAGCGCGCTTTCCGCCGATGCCCATCACGGCGTCGATCAGCAAACCTGCGAAGTTCGCGCCTATGCGGTCGCCCGCAAGTTCAAGCCGTTGCTGGTGAATACGGTGGTGGGGTTCATCGGCCCGGAGTATCTCTACGATGGACGCCAGATCATTCGCGCCGGTCTCGAAGATCATTTCTGCGGCAAGCTGCTCGGCGTGCCGATGGGTTGCGACATCTGCTATACGAACCACGCCGAAGCCGATTCCGACGACATGGACACCTTGCTCACGCTGCTTGGCGTAGCCAACGTCAACTTCATCATGGGCGTACCGGGCGCTGACGACATCATGCTCAACTACCAAAGCACATCGTTTCATGACGCGTTATATGTGCGCAATGTGCTGGGGCTGCGCCGCGCCCCGGAGTTCGAGGCATGGCTTGAATCGATGCAGATCATCGATACACGCGGCGCCCTGCTCAGCCCGTCCGCACCGCAACCCTTGCTTGAATGGATCACGACGTAATGGCCGATACCGACGCAGATCCAAATGACGCGCCTGCGCCATCCAACGCCAGTCCGTGGGACGCGCTGCGCCGTTTCACGAACGCGCGCATTGCGCTGGGCCGCGCCGGCAGCAGCCTGCCGACGGCGCCCTTGCTTGCGTTCAATTTATCGCACGCGCAGGCTCGTGACGCCGTGCATCAGCCGCTCGATGTGGACGCGCTGCATGCAGCACTGCAAGAAGCCGGTTTCGATACGCTCGATGCCGAGAGCGCAGCGCCCGATCGCGATCATTATTTGCGTCGCCCGGATCTGGGCCGCAAGCTCAACGATGAAAGTACGGCACGTCTTCGCGATCACGAAGGCAAGGGTTTCGATGTGGTGTTCGTCGTCGCCGACGGCTTGTCGGCCTACGCTGCAACGCGCCATGCCGTGCCGTTGCTGCAGCGCATGCGCTCGAAGCTGGATGGCGTGCGCATCGGTCCTGTCGTCGTGGCGCGGCAGGCGCGGGTGGCGCTGGGCGACGGTATCGGTGAGCTTTTACGGGCGCGGATCGTAGTCGTGCTGATCGGCGAACGGCCGGGTTTGAGTTCGCCCGACAGCCTTGGCGTGTACCTGACTTACGAGCCGCGAGCCGGCCGGAGCGATGCCGAGCGCAACTGCATCTCGAACGTCCGGCCCGAAGGTCTCCCCTACGATGCCGCCGCGTTCAAGCTGCTTTACCTGCTCAACGAAGCGGTCCGTCTGAAGCTGACCGGCGTCAGGCTCAAGGACGATAGCGATGCGCTGTTGTCGGCGTCCGACCGCACCACGCTGCCGCCGGCCTGATGATTTGAGTGGCGTTAAAAACGAATCGGGGCGCCTTGGCGGGCGCCCCGATTCGTTACTACGCGTGCTGTGTGTGAGCCGTTAGAGCACCAGTGAACCTGCCGAGATAGCCACGACCAGGAAGATCACGAACAGCACGAGGAAAATGA
>NZ_CAXTGZ010000187.1:0-10179 GCF_964243625.1 uncultured Caballeronia sp. | reverse complement strand
AAGTACGTGTACGTGCCGTCGGACTTGCGCATGACGCGGTCCTTGTCGTCGCCGTCGTCGGTCGTGCGCAGCCACAGCGCGCCATCCTGCTCGTAGGTCTTGCCGGCCTCGATCAACGCATCGACGGTTGCCTGCACGCGGCCTTCGTTATACAGCGATGACTCAAGATAAAACTGGTCGAACGCCACGCCGAACGCGGTCAAGTCCAGGTCCTGTTCATGGCGCAGATAGGCGACGGCGAAGACGCGAATGGCATCGAGGTCGTCCACGTCGCCCTTTGCCGTCACGGGCGCGCCGTCCTTGGCCGCAACCGTTGCGCCGGCCAGGTAATCACGCGCGATATCAGCGATGTACTCACCGTTGTACGCGTTCTCGGGCCACTCCTTGTCGCCGGGTTTGAAACCGCGCGCACGCAGTTGCGTGGAGGCCGCGAGGTTGCCGATCTGCACGCCGGCGTCGTTGTAATAGAACTCACGATGCACCGCGTTGCCCTGCGTTGCGAGCAGGTTGGCAAGGGCGTCCCCGAGCGTCGCCTGACGGCCGTGCCCCACATGCAGCGGCCCGGTCGGATTCGCGGAGACGAATTCGATCAGCACCTGCTTGCCTTCATCGCGCGTGCTGCGGCCGTAGCCGACGCCTTCGGCGAGCGCCGCCGGCACGACGGATTGTTTCGCCGCTGCCGCCAGCCGCAAGTTGATGAACCCAGGGCCGGCGACTTCTGCTGCATCGACAAGACCTTGCGCCGCGGGCAATCCCAGCACGGCGTCGACGATCTGTTGCGCCAGTTGCCGCGGATTCGCGCGCAGCGGCTTGGCGAGCTGCATGGCGACGTTCGACGCCACGTCGCCGTGCGCCGCGACCTTCGGGCGTTCGAGCACGATTGCCGGCGTAACGAAATTCGCTTCCGATGCGCCTTGCGACGCCTGTACGACCTGCTTGACTGCATCGGTCAGCAGCGTTTCGAGGGTAAGTTTTTGTGCGGGCAGCATGCTGATTCTTGATCCGGTGATGTGTTTGTTCGTTTCCGCGCGCGGGTAATTTTCAATCCGCGCGCGGGTAAAAAGCGCGACAAACAGAGGTCGGGCAGTCGGTCGGGACTGCCTCGCGCGCATGCGCATGTTCGCGTCTGGAGGCATGGCTGCAGCCGTTCCCGGCGGTAGCGACAGACCAGCGGTTTGCTATCCGGCGCAACATTTGCTCAGCTAATTCGGGATTTTAGCAGGTGCTAATATGTCGAATCAGGGTCAAGCCGGGGAAAAGATTCAGGAGTTGGAACAATGCGCTGGCGCTGTGGACTGATTGGCCGGACGTCGCCGCGCACTCTCTGAATCGCCCAATACATTGCCAGACATTTAGCCGAACAACAGGCCAACAACAAAAGGAAGGGACCTTGCCATGCTGATCACATTCAAAACCAGCGCTGCACCCGACGTGCAGATGCTCGATAACCTCGCTGACTATTTACTGGGCATCGTAGGAAAACGGCTGGGAGAGCGCGGCGTCATCACGCACGAGGAATTGCCGGCCTGCATCCAGAAACTGGAAGCGGCGGTCGCCACCGACAAACAGGAACGCGCCGAACACGACGGCCATTTCCACGAAGGCGAAGCCGGCCACGAGCCGCATGAAATCCCCGTGGGCCTGTCGCAACGGGCGTATCCGTTCCTCGACATGATGCGTCTCGCGCATCAGGCGAACGGCGACATCCTTTGGGGCGTTTGACTTCGGCCAGCGTTCGAGCGGCATGAGTATTAAGGCAGCACATAAAAAACCCCGCAATTGCGGGGTTTTTTGTTCATATCAATGCCTGTTGCTGACTGCTTACTGTGACGCCGGCATAGCCATGCCCTTCTTCATCTTCGGCTTGCGGGGCTTTTTCTTGTGCTCGGTGACAGGCGGCGAGTAGCTCGACGCAGTGCTGGAACTCGCGCCCATACCAGGCTTTGGGGCCTGCGCAAAAGCGGCCGGACTCAACGATGTACACAGCACCGCGACCGCAACAGCGAGGACAGGCGTCAGCTTGATCATTTTCGACTTTCTCCGAGACGTTTAAGAGTGCGTGACCGCCGCCATGACGGTCCTGCGCACGGTTCCAGTGTAAGGAAATCCAAAATAACCGTAACTGTCTTCGCCAAAATTGCGCGTTTGTAATTCCCGGTATAAGGCTAGAGCAACGGAGCGAGGGCGCGCTCGGCGTCGTTCTTCGATAACGCCATGCGCTGCGCGAAGCTTTCCACCTGGTCGTCCGCGATCTTGCCGACCGAAAAGTACGTACTTTCCGGATGTGCTATGTAAAAACCCGACACGCTCGCCGCCGGCAGCATGGCAAGCGACTCGGTCACCGTCATGCCGATCTCGTTTGCCTGCAGGACGTCGAACATGTCCTGCTTGACCAGATGGTCCGGGCACGCCGGATAGCCCGGCGCCGGCCGGATCCCGCGATATTTTTCATCGATCATGGCGGCGTTGTCGAGCGTTTCGCCGGCCGCGTAGCCCCACAATTCACGACGCACCCGCGCGTGCAGCGCCTCGGCGAAGGCTTCAGCGAAGCGGTCGGCCAGCGCCTTGAGCATGATGGCGCTGTAGTCGTCGTTATCGGCCTCGAACTGCTTTTCCTTTTTCTCGACGCCCAGGCCCGCCGTCACCGCGAACATGCCGATGTAGTCCTTCACGCCTGATTCCTTCGGCGCGATGAAATCCGCCAGCGACCGGTTCGCGCGCTGCACGCCGTCCACGATCGGACGCACGGTTTGCTGACGCAGATTGCGCCACGTCATGGCGACTTGCGTGCGGGTATCGTCGGTATAGATTTCGATGTCGTCGTCGTTCACCGTGTTCGCCGGCAGCAGCATGACCACGCCGTTCGCCTGCAGCCAGCGGCCCTGGATGATGCGCGAGAGCATGGACTTGCCATCGGAGAAAACGCGCCGGGCAGATTCGCCCACGATCTCATCGTTCAGGATCGCTGGATACGGTCCGGCCAGATCCCAGGTCTGGAAGAACGGCGCCCAGTCGATGTAGTTCGCCAGCTCCGCCAGATCGTAGTTCTTGAAGACGCGCCGCCCGATGAACGTGGGTTTCTTCGGCTCGTAACTCGCCCAGTCGATCTTCGTCTTGTTCGCGCGTGCTTCGGCGTAGGTCACCATAGGCGTGGCCTTGCGGTTCGCATGCTGCGTGCGGATGCGCTCGTAGTCCGTCTTCAGGTCGACGAGATACTTGGTCGCGCCTTCGTCGGAAAGCAGGCTCGACGCCACCGATACCGAACGCGACGCATCCGGCACATAGACCACGGGGCCATCGTAATGCGGCGCGATCTTCACGGCCGTGTGCACGCGCGAAGTCGTCGCGCCGCCGATCAGCAGCGGCGTCTGCTTGCCGCGGAAATAGTCGTCGCGCTGCATTTCGGACGCAACGTAAGCCATCTCTTCGAGACTCGGCGTAATCAATCCCGACAAGCCGATGATGTCCGCGCCTTCCTCCTTGGCTTTCGCCAGGATGGTCGCGCAGGGCACCATCACGCCCATGTTGACCACTTCGAAGTTGTTGCACTGGAGCACGACGGAGACGATGTTCTTGCCGATATCGTGCACGTCGCCCTTGACGGTCGCGATCACGATCTTGCCCTTCGGCCGCACGTCCTCGCCGGCATCGGCCATGCGCTTCTTTTCTTCCTCGATGTACGGAATCAAATGCGCCACGGCCTGCTTCATCACGCGCGCCGACTTGACCACTTGCGGCAGGAACATCTTGCCCGCTCCGAAGAGGTCGCCGACGACATTCATGCCGTCCATCAACGGCCCTTCGATCACGTTGATCGGACGTCCGCCCGCAGCTTCGATGCGCTGACGAACTTCCTCCGTATCTTCCACGATGAAGTTCGTGATGCCATGAACGAGCGCGTGAGCGAGGCGTTTATCGACGGGCTGATTGCGCCATTCCAGGTTCTCTTCTTTCTTCGCGGCGCCGGTTTTGAATTTGTCGGCGATTTCGAGCAGGCGATCCGTTCCGTCTTCACGACGATTCAACACTACGTCTTCCACGCGTTCGCGCAGTTCGGGATCGAGATCCGCATACACGCCGAGCTGCCCCGCGTTCACGATGCCCATGTCCATGCCGGCCTGGATTGCGTGATACAGGAACACGGTATGAATGGCTTCGCGCACCGGATCGTTGCCGCGAAACGAGAACGACACGTTCGATACACCGCCGCTGATCTTGGCGAACGGCAGGTTTTCCTTGATCCAGCGCGTGGCGTTGATGAAGTCGACGGCGTAGTTGTTGTGCTCTTCAATACCCGTTGCGATTGCGAAGATGTTCGGGTCGAAGATGATGTCTTCAGGCGGAAAGCCGACTTCGTTCACGAGGAAATCGTACGAGCGCTTGCAGATCTGCGTCTTGCGTTCGTAGGTATCGGCCTGGCCGTCTTCGTCGAAGGCCATGACGACGGCTGCGGCGCCGTATCGGCGGATCAGTGTGGCGTGATGGCGGAAGGCTTCTTCGCCTTCCTTGAGCGAGATCGAGTTCACGATCGCCTTGCCCTGCACGCACTTCAATCCTGCTTCGATCACCTCCCATTTCGACGAGTCGATCATGATCGGCACGCGCGAGATGTCCGGCTCGGACGCGATCAGGTTCAGGAAGCGCACCATGGCCGCCTTCGAATCAAGCATGGCTTCGTCCATGTTGATGTCGATGATCTGCGCGCCGTTCTCGACCTGTTGCCGCGCGACGGCGAGCGCCTCGTCGAACTGGTTGTTGAGGATCATGCGTGAGAACGCCTTCGATCCCGTCACGTTGGTCCGCTCACCCACGTTGATGAAGAGCGAACCGTCGGTGACGTTGAACGGCTCGAGGCCGGAAAGGCGCATGGTGTGATCGGTCATGGTGTCCCTGAACGTTGCTTTATTGCTTCGCTGATTGCGTTGTCTTTTCAGGCGGCTTCACGATAATGCGACGGCCACTTCCTCGGCTTGACATCGGCGAGCGCCTTCGCGATTTCCGCGATATGTTCCGGCGTCGTTCCGCAGCATCCGCCAGCCAGGTTCACCAGTCCCGCCTGAGCAAACTCCTTCAGCAGGTTCGACGTCACGTCCGGGGTTTCATCGAAACCGGTATCGCTCATCGGGTTGGGCAAGCCCGCGTTCGGATAGCAGGACACGTACGTATCGCAAAGCTTCGCCAGTTCCGCGATGTACGGCCTCATCAGCGCCGCGCCCAATGCGCAGTTCAAACCAAACGTCAACGGCCGCGCATGGCGCAGCGAATTCCAGAACGCCTCGACCGTCTGGCCCGACAAGATCCGTCCGGATGCGTCGGTGACCGTGCCGGAAATCATGATAGGCAAGAGCTCGCCCGTGTCTTCGAACAACTGATCGAGCGCAAAAAGTGCCGCCTTTGCGTTCAACGTGTCAAAAATCGTTTCAACGAGGAACAGGTCGCAGCCCGCGTCCATCAGCGCCTTGGCCTGCGCGTAATAGGCCTCGCGCAGTTCGTCGAAGGTGACGTTGCGCGCGGCCGGGTCATTCACGTCCGGCGAAATGCTCGCGGTCTTGGGCGTCGGTCCGATCGCGCCGGCGACAAAGCGCGGCTTGTCCGGGGTCGAAAATGCGTCGCATGCTTCGCGCGCCAGCTTCGCCGATTGCGCGTTCATCTCGTCGGCAAGCGACTCCATGCCATAGTCGGCCTGGGCCACGGTCGTTGCGCCAAACGTGTTCGTCTCGACGATGTCCGCGCCCGCAGCCAGATACTGGTCATGAATCTCGCGAATCACATGCGGCTGCGTGATCGACAACAATTCATTGTTGCCCTTGATGTCACGGTCATAGTCCGCGAACCGTTCTCCGCGATACGCCGCTTCGTCGAGCTTGTAGCGCTGGATCATGGTGCCCATCGCGCCGTCGAGGATAAGAATGCGCTGCTGCAACAGCGCAGGCAAAACGGCGCCGCGCGTGTAGGGGCGGCGTTCGGCGGCGGATTTCGGGGTGGGGGACGGATTCATGATGGACATGGCTCCAAACAGGCTTAAATAGCCCAACATTGTATCTGTAGTAGGGCACAAACGCTTTTTAACGGCCTTTTCTTCAAACGCGCAGCGAACAAAAAACCCCGCCATTTGCATGGCGGGGTTTTCAGGGGTGTCGCGGGTGTTCTTGCTGCGCAGTCGGGGCGCTACGTTAGTGAAGGATCACCGGCTGGTTCATCAATATGTCGAATTGGCCGAGAAATTCATCGACGTCTTCAAGCGATTGCTCTTCCTGCATCAACTTCTGAACATGCTCGCGGAATCGTGCGGCAAGCGCTCCGTCGATAAAGATTTCGCGCTGCATGGTCTTGTCCACGATCTCGTAACCCCCCGCCTTCATGGCGAGATGATTGTCCTGCGGCGGGAACTCGACTACGCAATAGTTGGGGCTGTTGTAAATCATCTGCATGGCGACACTCCTTATTCCTGTTTGCCCGTAAGGCGTTTCTGCGTCTTACATTGAGCGTTTGGGTTGGAATTCAAGGGGTGGCCTCGACGTTGATTCCGAAAGCCAATCGAGGACCTTTGTTAGACATTCTCCCGCAAAAATGTTTCCAGAAGAGCCACGAAACGCTGTGTTTCTTCTACCGGGGACAGATGTGCCGCGTCAAGTATTTCAAATTTTGCACCGGGTATTGAATCCGCCACCACTTTGGACTGCGCCGGCGGTAAATCAACATCGTGTTCACCTGCAACAACGAGCGTGGGCGCACTAATCGACGCCACTCGCCCTCGCAGATCGAAATCCCTGATGGCTTCGGCCACTTTGGCGAAACCTTCAACGGACGTCCGTGCAACCATTTCGCCAACATGTTCGACCACTTCAGGATGCGCTTTTCTGAACCGTTCCGTCAGTACGCTTTGTACCGTAGCTTCCACGATACTCGGCGTGCCGTTTTGCCGCACGTTGGCTGCACGCTTGTCGAAATCCGGCTTCATCTCGCTCGTTGTGAAAACCGGAGCGCCTGCAACGGTCAGCGTGTTCACCTTGTCCGCATGGTCGACTGCGAACTGCTGCGCAATCATCCCGCCTGCCGACAACCCGACCAGATGCGTCGATGTCACGCCAAGCTTGCTCAACAGCTCGGCAAGATGACCGGAAAGTGCTTCGATGCTCAATGGTTCCATGGGCGCGGCGCTTTCACCATGTCCGGGAAGATCGTAACGCAGTACCGTGTAGTCATCGCGGAAGTAACCCGCGATCTGGTCCCATACCGATAAATCGCCTGAAAGATGATGGGCCAGGGTCAGCCATGGACCACCACCTTCGTTGCTCACAACATAACGCGTGTCGATACCGTTAATCGTCACATGCATACTGGCTCCGTTGGAATGCGGGTTCAGTTCGGGATCGAACCTTGGTTGCACAACCGCGCGCCTGGAGTCGTCTGCATACCTTCTTAACGGATGCTTCCGTTGCAATCTTTAACCCGTTTGCATGCGTTGTGACTGCATGAAACATGCTGCGGGTCAGGGCTTGTCGGGCTCGGGCGCGCCGGGTGTCGCATCAGGAGTCGCATCCGCCGTGCCCGCACCCGGCGTGGACGAAGGCGGCTGGAGCTTGCCGCGCCAAAGCAGTTCGATCTGCAAGCCGTTGGGCTCGGTTTGCACGATACGAACCGGCAGCCATCCAATCGATGGCGCAAGCCAGATGTCGAGACGGCGACGGTCGTTGTCGCGTCTTGCGAGACGCGTGAAATGACGCGCCTGTACGTTACCGTCGCGGGCTGGCACGTTTTCGTCGCCGACGGTTTCTATCGGCCAGAGCTCGTTGCTGTCGTTGTCCGCGACGCTGAACTGGCGCACGACGCCGGGTTTGTAGGTATCGGGTGAGCCGCGTACCAGGCTCGCAAGTTGCATCACGACGCTGAAACGATCCTGCGCGCCGTCGACAAGCGGCTGGCTGTTCGGCGTGCGCGTGTAGACGAGTTGTTTCGTGCTGCGATCGAAGACGGTGATGTCGGCGGCGCGGCGGCCGCGTTGTTCCGAGTATTGCTCGGGTGCGATGCCGAAGCCGTCGATATGACCCTTGCTCGAATACACGAACGGTCCGACGAACGGCAATGGAATCGATACGACCATCTCGTAGTGTTGCGCCGAATTGATCCAGTGGATCGTGCCGGTCTGGTTCATGACGCCGTTGATCAACGTGTCGTAGCGGAGGTCGCCGGTGGGCGGGACGTCGAATTTATCGCCGGAAGCGGCTGGTTTTGCAGCCGCGGCCGATGCCGCTTGCGCGGCTGCTGTATCGCTGGCGGCTTTTGCGGCGGCCTGGGCCGCTTGTGCGGCTTGAGCTGATTGTTGGGCCTGAGCGGCTTGCGCTGCTTGTGCGGCTTCAGCAGTTTGTTGTGCTGTCGTGATGGCGTGCGTCGGCTGGGCCGGTTGCGGTGCTGGCTTCGGTGCCGGCTTCGGCGGCTGCGCAGGAAGCGCCGGTGCCTGCGCAACGGGCTTGGGCGTCAGCAACTCCACTTGCACCGGGACATGCTCGGCGGGCGCGGGATTCGATACATTCCGGCTCCTGTCCACCCAGCGTCCCGCAGCCCAATGCAGGGCCAGAACTGCAAGCAGCACGGCAAGCCACAAGGTCCATCGGAAGGATGGAGCGGCGGATGACTCATCGGACGAGGCGCCGGATACAGTGCGACGGCGGCGAAGCAAAGAGAACGGCATCAATAAGGTCGGAAGCGTTCGGGCAGAAAAGGAGCGTGAATGGATGTGAGCCATTGGCGCCAACGCCAATGTGACTCATGCGTGCGCCGCGGCGTTCCGCACACGCTGCAAATCAGGCGCATCGAAATCTTACCGTTCTCCCGGCTTGTACCCGAGTTCGTAAGAAAGCTGGCCGGCGCATTCGCGTAAGGCGGTATCGATGTCGCCGCCCCAGCGGGTATCGAACGATCCTTCATGACCTAGCGCAATCAGTCCGAGCGCAAGATCGCCGGTTGAGTCGAACACGGGCATGCAGAAAGCATGGATCCCCGGCAGCAACATGCCCTCGACGCGCGATGCACCGTGCGCGCGGATCTCGGCGAGCAAGGGTTCCACATCTGCCATGGTCTGGCGCGTGGCCTCGAGTTCGCGATCGAGCATCGCCTGCGTCTTGCTGCGCGGCAGGCACGCGGCAAACAGCAAACCCGTCGCCGACGACAACAGCGGCATGACATCGCCAAGCTTCAACGATGCCTTCGCTGGATGGCTCGATTCCATCCAGTGCACGACTGTCGGGCCCTGATTGCCCCATACCGCGATCCCCACCGTCTGGTCCAGCCGGTCGCGCAAATCCGTCAGTGCGATACGCGCGAGCTTCACGCCATCCACGCGTGCAAGGCGGGCAAGACCCATCTGCAACGCGAAGCCGCCAAGCTCGTAGCGCCCGGAAACCGGATCTTGCGATACCGCGCCGAGCCGCAAAAAACTCACCAGATACCGGTGCGCTTTCGCCGGACTCATCCCCGCGCGCTGGGCGAGATCGCGCAGCATCATGGCGCGCGGCTCGTTGGTCAGCACGTCGAGCAGACGGAAACCCACCTCGATCGACTGAATGCCGGAACGCGACTTTTCCCCGGCGGTATCGGAGGAATCTTCCGCGTCGGCGGGTTCGAAAGCCGGTGGTTCCAACCGTGATTTCAACCTTAAGGACGATGCTGGCCGGCTGGGAGATGACATGAAGAAATCGATTCCGGCACAAACCGGGCGGTAAAAACGGGGTGGACACGATTCACCATCGTAAAATAGATTTCCTCCATCGTCACTAAACGTCGAAACGCTCTATGAAACTTGCCACGCTGAAGGACGGGACGCGCGACGGCCAACTGGTCGTCGTATCACGTGATTTGCGCACGGCCGCCATTGCGGACGCGATCGTGCCGACGCTGCAACGCGCGCTGGACGACTGGAATTTCTACGCGCCGCAATTGCTCGATTTGTCGGACGCGCTCAATCAGGGCCGTGCGCGCCATTCATTCACGTTCGATGCCAAAGCGTGCATGGCGCCGCTGCCGCGCGCATTCCAGTGGGCCGACGGCTCGGCCTATGTGAACCACGTCGAACTCGTCAGGCGCGCACGCAAGGCAGAAATGCCGCCCGAGTTCTGGACCGACCCGCTCATGTACCAGGGCGGCGCGGATGATCTGCTTGGACCTGCGGATGACATCGTG
>NZ_CAXTGZ010000186.1:3283-10226 GCF_964243625.1 uncultured Caballeronia sp. | reverse complement strand
CTGCATCGCCCAGGCGCATTTGCTCGTAGGCAAGCTGCGCCACTTCATGCGGAATCGGCTTGAGCGGTCGATTGCTCGCCATGGCCTTGAGTTGGACCTCAGCCGCGCGCTCGAGATAATAAAGATCGTCCCACGCTTCAGCGATGCTCGCCCCGCCCACCATCACGCCGTGATTCTTCAGAAATAGCACGTCGGCGCTGCCCATTGCCAACGCAATGCGATCGCCTTCTGATGCGTCCAGCGCGAGACCGTTGTAGTGCTCGTCCACTGCGGTACGGCCGTAAAACTTTAGTGCAGTCTGGCCCAGCCATAGAAGCGGCGGCCCTTCGAGCAAGCACAGTGCAGTCGCATTCGGCATATGGGTATGGAAGGCCGCTTTGAGACGCGGTTTTAGCCGATGCAAACGCGCATGAATATAAAACGCGGTGGCTTCGGGCTTGCCTTCACCAGCGATCACATGTCCTTCGAAATCGCAAACGAGCAGGCGCGACGCCGTCACTTCCGCGAACGCATAGCCGTAGGGATTGACGAAGAACAGGTCCTCATGTCCCGGGACGACTGCCGAGAAATGGTTGCAAACGCCTTCCTCTAATCCGCGCTGGGCTGCCAGCTGAAAACATGCGGCAAGCTCGACACGCGCCTGCATGACTGCATCGGAATCCAGCCGTGCACGATTGGACGATGCGTGTAGTTCGCCAACTGAAAGCGTATTAGCCATGATGATTGCCGTGGAGTTTCAGTGCTTTGAGTATACCGAAGAGCTTAAGCGTTTTCGGTCTCGACGCGCCTAAGCGCCGACACCTTTCTCAACCAGATAATCAATCAGCACCCGCACCTTGGGCGGTAAAAACCTGTTCGGCGGATAAAGCAGCCACACCTCTCCCACGTATGCCTGTGCAGCGAAGGTCCAATCGGCAAGCACCTGTACCAGTTCGCCGCGCGCCAGCGCATCTGCAGCGGTGAATTCCGGCAAGTTCGCAATGCCAAAATCCTGCAACGCGGCGTCGAGGCGCGCGCCCGCATGGTTCGCTATATAACGCCCGTGGACTTCGACCGTTTGTGTTTCGGAACCACGCTGAAAACGCCAGCGGTTGTCATCGGCGGTCTCGCCCAGATACAGGCAATCATGCTGCGCCAGATCGCGTGGGTGCGTGAGCGTACCGCGCGCCTTCAAGTAAGCGGGCGATGCACACAACACCCAACGTACCGAACCCAGCCGCCGTCCGGCCAGACCCGGCGGAGGATGTTCCGTCAGACGGATCACCAGGTCGATATCGTCGTGAAGCGGGTCGACTTCATGATCGGCGTAAAACAACTGCAAGTCGACGTCCTCATATGCGCGCAAAAATCCCGGCACCAGCGGGTGGATCACGGTCTTTGCAAACGCAGTCGGCGCACTGAGACGCACCTTGCCTTGCGGCCGGCCGACGAGTGACCCGGCTGCATCCACGGCGCCCGATGCAGCGCTGACGATGTCGCGGCAATACCGGACGACCTGCTCGCCCGATTCCGTCACTCGCACTTTGCGCGTGGAACGTTCGAGCAGGCGCGTGGCCAACGCTTCCTCCAGGCGCTTGATCTGACGGCTTACCGTTGAAGGGGTACTGCCAAGCTGGCGCGCCGCGACCGAAAAATTGCCGCAGTCGACAACGCGCGCAAACACGGCCATGTCAGGCAGCAACGCAAACAGTTCGGTAGGGTTCATCGATGATCCGTGATTGATGCATTTGCGACATAAAGCCTGTGCGCGTCGGCCCGATTATCACCGCAAGCGCAAGGCTCGACAATACGGATTCTTTCACCGGGGGCCGCCATGCCGAAACAAGATCGCCTGCTGTTAGGTTCCGATTTGATGCTGCTGGTGGTCGCCGTGGTGTGGGGCACGAGCTATGGCGTCGTCAAGAATGCGCTCGTGTTCTACCCCGTGCTCGGCTTGTTGACGCTGCGGTTCGGCATGACGTTCGTGGTTTTGTCGCCGGCGTTGCGCCATCTGCGTCACGCCGATGCACGCACGCTGCGCGGCGTGTTTATCGCAGGGGTCGTGTTATTGGGCATTTTTCTTTGCGAGACTTTTGGCGTGCTGCTTACCCGCGCAGCCAACGCGGCATTTCTGATCAGCCTGTGCGTAGTCATGACGCCGCTGGTCGAATGGTTTCTGCTCAAGCGCAAACCCGCTCGCATGGAATGGGGCGCGGCTGCCCTTTCTCTGTTCGGCGCATGGTTGCTGGCCGACGACGGTACGTTCGTCTTCAATCCCGGCGATGCGTTGATACTCGCCGCCGCATTTCTGCGCGCGCTCAATGTATGCGTGACCAAGCGCGTGATGCGTGATTCGGTGTTGCCTGCGTTATCGGTGACAGCAGTGCAATCGGGCGTAGTTGCGGTCGGCAGCGCGGCGGTGGCGCTTCTCTTCGCACCGCGCCAGTGGCAGCATGTGCCTTCTTTCGCGGGGCACACGCCGTTCTGGATCAGCATGTTTTATCTGGTTTTGGCTTGCACGCTGTTCGCATTCTTCGCCCAGAATTACGCGATCAAGCGCAGCAGTCCCACCCGCGTCGCGTTGCTGATGGGCAGCGAACCGGCGTTCGGCGCGTTGTTCGCGTGCCTCTGGCTTGGTGAAAGAATCTCGGTAACGGCGTGGGTTGGGGGCGGGTTGATCGTCGTGGCGTCCATGCTCGCGACCGTGCGCTGGGGTAAAGCCGCAAGCGTCCAGTTGTCCGCGGGAAGCGCCTGATCACTCAGCGATGTGCCTCCAGCAACAGATTCAAAAACGCTTCCGCACTCCGGGTGAGAGGCCGCGCTTCTTCCACGATGGCGCAAAAGGGCATCGAATAGAAGGGTGATTCAGGCAGTACCGCGAACTCGTATCGCGGCGAAAGTTGCGCTGCGTAGTGCTCGGGCAACAAGCCGACATAGCGGCCGGTGGCGACCATCATGGCCACGGCTTCGAGCCCGCTGACCTCGAGGCCCTGGGTGAATCCCTGCGTTGCGAGCGCGTCCTCGACGAACGGATGAGGCCTGTACACGAGGGGTAAAACGCGTGTATCGGAATTTGCATGAATCTCGCCGGAAGCTGCCGGCCGATAAAACACGCGATGCGTCTCGGTGAAAAGCGGGTAGTGCCGGAACGCCCGAATCCGTTTATAAGCGCCGCGTATTGCGATCTGCACGCGCCGTTCGGTAAGCGCTGCGCCAAGGTCGCTGAATGTCATTACCGACAACGACGGCCTGACGAGCGGCGCTATCCGGTGCAACTCGCCGAGTGCCTCCGAAATCCTGCATCCCTCATGCGTAAGCACATGTTCGGATGTGCCAAGCAGCAACGGACCGGACAGGACTCCGCGCACGGCATCGACTTCCGGTTTGATGCGCTCGAGCGCTTCCAGCGCCTGCAACGCGACCCTCAGCGCAACTTCCCCGCCTTCGGTCAGCTGGAATCCGCCGGGACCGCGCTCGCACAGCTTCAGTCCAAGATGCGCCTCCACTTCGTTGATATGCCTGCTGATCGACGCCTTCGACATCGATAAAGCCCGCTCCGCCGCGGCGAATCCGCTCGCCTGCGCCGCCGCGCAAAACACGCGCAGCGAACGCAGGTCGCGCTCGGTCAGATCCATTTTTTTCATCGGCGCGCGGCTCAAAAGGTTTCGGTTTCCGGAACCATAACCGCGAAAAAATGGTTTTTCAAAACTTTTTTGACTACCTACATTTCCCTCACCAATGCTTTTCAACGATCCGGGGATTCACATGAACACGCTCGACCGACGCAAATTCATCACCATCGCGGGCGGCGTCTCGCTTGCGATGGCCTTGCCTTCCCTTGCGTTCGCGGAAGGCGGAACGCTTGCGGACATTCGCAAGCGCGGCAAGCTGACAGTCGGCACCGAGGCGGCTTACGAGCCCTACGAGTTCGTTGAAAACGGCAAGGTAGTGGGCTACGGTCACGACATTCTGGATTACATGGCGAGCAAGCTCGGCGTCACGCTCGATCAGGTCAACCTGCCGTTCCAGGGACTGCTGCCCGGCCTCATGACGCACAAGTTCGATTTCGTCGCGACGAGCGTTGGCATCAATCCTGAGCGCGCGAAGCGCTTTGCGTTCTCGGAGCCCGTAGGTGTCGTCGATACCGTGCTGGTCGTGCGTTCAAATGACAGCGCCATCGCCAAAGCGGAAGATATCGCAGGACATGTGGTTGGCACGCAGATGGGTTCGTCGTCACAACCAATCGCGCAAGCCTTCGATGCACAACTGAAAACCAAGGGCGCCGGTTATGCCGATATCAAGCTGTTCCAGGCCTATCCGGACGTCATGGTCGCGTTGACGAACAAGACGCTGGATGTGGGCATCATGCCGTCGAATGTTGTTGCCGTGCTGATGAAGAAGGAGCCGGGGCAGTTCCGCGTCATTGGCAAGATCGGTGAGCCGAAGATGCTCGCATGGGTCGCGAACCCGCAGGACCTGGAGATTCGCACGTTCATCAATACGTCGCTCACCGAATTGACGAAGAGCGGCCAGCTGGCGCAAATGCAGAAGAAGTGGTTTGGCTACACGATGAACCTGCCAACCAGCGGCTATTTGCCTGAAGGCGCGGTCTGAGGCGCAGCGCCGCATGTTCGCTTTCATAAGCAGCCAGCTCGCCGTGCTCGCACCGTTTTTCCACGATGTCGTTGCGGGCGCGATCACGACGATTCTATCGAGCGTGGCGGCGTTCGTGCTTGGCATCGCGATCGGCGCGATGTTGCTGTTGGTGCGCCAGCACGGCGGCCGCGTGCTCGCGTGGCTCGTCATTCTCTATGTAAGCCTGATACGCGGTACGCCCGCGCTGATTCAGATGCTGGTTGCGTATTACGTGCTGCCTGCCGTGCTCAATCTGAATATCTCGCCGCTGCAGGCAGGCATTCTCGCACTTGCATTGAACACTGCGGCGTATGTCTCGGAGATCTTGCGTGGCGCATTGAACTCGCTGGGCCGCGGGCAGATCCCGGCGGCTCGTGCGCTTGGCATGCCTGCCTTTCAGGTGTGGCGATACATCGTGTTTCCGCAGCTTTTTTATCGTTCGATCCCGCCGCTGACCAACGAATTCACGATGCTGCTGAAGGCGTCTTCACTCATGTCGATCATCGCGGTGCACGACCTTGCGACGGTCGCACGCGACGCGACCCTGCAAACCAACTTGCCGCTGCAGGTGTTTTCCGCGACGGCCGCAGTCTACTTCGCGATTCTGTTCGTTGCGTCGTCGGCATCGCGTGGATTAGAACGCCGCGTGGCTAAGGTGTTACCCAATGTCCATTGACCTGGCTGTCGTTCAATCGTCCATTCTCCCCTTGCTCAAAGGGTTGAAGGTCACTGCTCAGGTCTGCCTGCTCGGCATTCCGCTCGGCATCGTGGCAGGCACCGTTGCCGCGTATTTCCGTGCCTCGGCATGGCGCGTGTTGCGCGCAGTCGCGCTCTCGTACGTGGAGATCGTGCGCAATGTCCCGTTTCTGATACTCGTCTACCTGAGCTTCTTCGGCTTGCCGAAGCTGGGTGTATCGATGCCCGCGTTTGCGATCGGCGTAGCGGCCACGGCGTTCTACACCGGCGGGTACTTTTGCGAGATCCTGCGCGCGGCATTCGGCAGCCTCGCGCATGGACAGGTGCAGGCGGCGCGCTCGCTGGGGCTTTCGGGTCTTCAGGTGCAGCGTCATGTGGTCTTGCCGCAAATTTTTGGTTTTCTCGCACCGGCCACGACCAGTCTCACCATCATGATGTTCAAGGACTCGTCGATATTCTCCGTCATGAGCCTGACGGAGCTGACCTATCAAAGCAACCTGCTCACCGCCGATACCTTCGCGTACGTCGAAGTACTCGGCACCACCGCGCTCATCTACTGGCTGTGCAGCGTGCTGCTCGACGTGGCCGGGCAATGGTCGGAGCGATACGCAACCCGATACCGGCGCGTCTGATACTGCGCCTCCCTTGCCGTAATCAATGCCACTTAATACAGGATTCCTTACCATGACTAAGCCACTGACTGTTCCTCCTAAGACCGGCCACAAGACGCTCCTTTATTCCGAGCTGGCGATGGACCTCGATAACCTCGACGCCGACATCGCCGTTCTCGGCATGCCCTATGGTTCGGCATATTCCGCCGCCGATTTTACCAATGACCAGACCAATGCGCCTACCGCAATCCGTCAGGCAACTGACCGCGTAGTGCGTTCGCCGGGCCACTACGATTTCGATATCGATGGTCCGTTGCTGCAGGAACGCACGGACATTCGCTTTGTCGATTGCGGCGATGTGATTGCCGATCTCGCGGCGCCCGGCAGCCATTACGAGCGCGTCGAGCAAGCCGTGCGCAAGATCCTGGCTGCAGGCGCATTGCCTATCGTGATGGGCGGCGATCATGGCATCACCACGCCGGTGCTGCGCGCGTTCGACAGCCTTGGCCCGATCACGCTGGTTCATGTCGATGCCCACCTCGACTGGCGCGACGAAGTGAACGGCGTGCGCGACGGTCTCTCCAGCCCGATTCGCCGCGCTTCCGAAATGAAGCATGTCGCGAAGATCGTGCAGATCGGATTGCGTGCGCAGGGCAGCGGCCGTCCGGAGGAATTCCGCGCCGCCAAGGCTTATGGCTCGGACCTGATCACCGCTTACGAGCTTCACGACATCGGCATGGACGCCGTGCTTGCGCGCATTCCGGATGGCGGCAACTACTACCTGACCATCGACGCCGATGGCCTCGATCCTTCGGTCATGCCGGCCGTCGCAGGTCCCGCGCCCGGCGGCGTGACCTTCCTGCAAGCCCGCAAGCTCATTCACGGGCTTGTGAAGAAGGGCCGTGTGGTGGGCATGGATATCGTGGAGATTCAGCCTGAGAAAGATGTGAACCAGATCTCGTGCGTGACGGCGGGGCGGCTGATCCTGATCGGCTGCGGCGGCGTGTCCAGCGGCGACGATG
>NZ_CAXTGZ010000186.1:0-3273 GCF_964243625.1 uncultured Caballeronia sp. | reverse complement strand
CGCTATCCGCGCAGGCTATTTCGATAACCGCCGCTAGTCGTGTGCGGTCCGTCCAGGCTGGAGCGCGCACGGCTGTTCTTGGCGCGCATCCTGACGCATTGAATTCAGTTTTTACGGGACATCATGGAACACACTCGCATTCGTCCGTTCAACACGAAGGTCACCTATCCCGAACAGTCGCTCGATAACGATCTCGCGCAAGCGGTCGTGGCGGGCAACATGATCTTCCTGCGCGGCCAGATTGGGCAGGATATCGATACATACGAATCAGTCGGTATCGGCGATGCCGCAGCGCAGGCCGAAAAGGCGATGGCCAACGTCAAGATGCTGCTTGAAGAAGCCGGCAGCAAGCTCGAAGACATTTGCAAGGTGACGATCTATCTGACCGACGTGCGGTATCGCGAGGCGGTGTATCGCGTGGTCGGGCGCTGGTTGAAGGGTGTGCACGCGGTATCGACGGGACTGACCGTTACCGCGCTTGCGCGTCCTGAATGGCTGGTCGAGGTCGACGTGATCGCTGTGAAGTCATGACGCTTGCTTGAACCGGCGGCCCGGAAATGACTTTCCAGGCCGCCGGCATGCTACGCGTGCCCGACGTTATGCACGGGTGTTGCCCGGAAAACGAGGACAAGCCCGGCAAGTATCAACGCCATTCCCGCGACGCCTGCCGGTGCGAGGTGGCTGCCGAGGAAGATGTAGTCCATGATAGCCGTGCAAACAGGCACGAGATAAAAGAGGCTTGTCACGTTGACGAGATTCCCCGCATTCACGAGGCGGTAGAACAGCACCTGCGCAAACACCGATATCACGATGCCTAGCCAGAACAACGGCAAGAGCAGCCCCGCACTCAGGACGATACCGGACGGCTGCAAAGGCAGGAACAACACGCATAGCACGAGGCTGACTGCGTTTTGCAAAGGCAGGATATCGACAGGCTGCTGCTTCAGGCGTTTTTGCAGAATGGCCCCGACCGTCATGCAACCGAGCGATGCGGATGCGAACAACAGTCCCAGCGCCGGGAAGTGTCCGATCCTTCCCGCTCCCAACACGACCAGACACAAGCCACTCAAGGCAAGTAAAAGGCCGCCCGCGCGCCGTATCGTCAATCGTCGTTCCACGAGCAACAGCGTCAACACAGGCTGAACGCCCAGGATGGTAGCGAGAATGCCGGGCGTCATTCCATGGTCAAGCGCAAGCAGATAGCAGATGGAATAACCGCCTGTGAGCAAGCCGCCGGTAAGCGCAACCTGAAGTCTCGTTCCTCGCGCGGGCAGCCATCGTCCGCGCCATACGCCCAGGGCCGCGAAGACCGCTGACGCGAGTGCGAAGCGCATGACGAGAAAGGGTAGTGCGGGAGCATGCTGGAGCCCTGTTTCCGAAACGATCGCACCGCTGCTCCAGAGCAACACGAAGAGCGCCGTCGAGCCATAGGCTGCGAAGGCTGTTTTTACAAAGACCATGATTCATTCACCTGTCGAGGGAATAGATGACCAGGGCGAACACGGTCACGCCGCCAGAGCACGCAAGGTGCAGCGGTCGAGCCGGTTGCCAGGATTCAGCGGCTGTTGATCAGCCGCGAACGAGTCCACGCGGAGGCGCTGCTGCGCCTGCGGTGACGGCGTTCGGAGGAGATGCGGGAGGTGAAGCGACAGGTGGTGAACCAGAAGAAGCAGATGGACAGGCCGTGCGCGCGCGGCTGATAGTCGAGTTGAACTCGATATCAGCGGAAAGAATGTGCGCGGGCTTCGTCATGAGAGAGATGAAGGTTCGTCGAAGGTTCGTGGCTTCGTGAGCGTGAGATTACCGTTTCCGCGAAGCTTGTGCAACGCACGTTCAGGTGGCGTGGCGGACCACTTAACAAGCTGGTCCGCATCACACCTTAAGCCTCGCCCAGCGGTTCGGCTGCAACGGCGCTTGCCGCGGGCCTCTCCGACGACGACTTCACGCGGCTGATCCACACCGCCGCCGCGATTACGAGCACGGTCGCGAGCCATCCATTGACGCCATACCCTTGAATGCTCCCGTCAGCACCGCTCGACAACAGCAAGCCCCCAAGCCACGCGCCGCAACCGCTGCCAAGCGCCTGCAGCGCACTGTTCGTGCTGAGGAACGCGCCCCGGTTTGCGGGCTCTGGAACCGTCGTAAGCAACGCCTGCATGGGAACCATGCGGCCGGAAACCGTCACCATGAAGACCGGGAAAAACAGCAGCAGCAATACATACGGCAAGCTCGGTAAATGCGTGACGAAGAGGATGGGCAGAAGGGAAACGGCGACCATCACGCGGAACATGTGGCGGCTGCCGTAACGATCGGAAAGACGGCCGACAAAACGTGAAGTGAAGAACGTCGCCGCGCCACCGCCCATATAAAGCCAGGACAATTGCGCAGGCTGCACGCCGTGATTGGCGACCAGCACGGGCGATATGAACGGGATCACCAGCATCTGCGAGCCCATTACAACGAAGGTCATGGCGAACGCGCTCATGTATCGAGGGTTCGTCAAAAGCCGCCATAACGATGGCAGCACGCTTCGCAACGCAGGCTGTTGCCGTCCCAGGTGTTCGGCCAGCGTGGGTACGATTCGCATGCCGCCGAGCCATATCAGCACGGAGAGCACCGTCAGCAGGATGAATGGCGTGTACCAGCCGAAGTGCGCGCCGAGCAAAATGCCTGCCGGCACGCCCGCAACGGCGGCCAGTGAAAACGCCGTCATGATCGTGCCGGTCGCGGCGCCGCGCCTTGCCACGGGGATGACGTCGCTGACAATGGCCATCACGACCGAACCGAGCATGCCGCCGGTGATGCCCGCGAATGCACGCGCTAAAAGCAGGATAGGGAAAGTGGGCGCAAAGGCGCAAGCGAGGTTGGATAAAGCAAACAACGCATACACGGCGAGCAATAACCGGCGCCGGTCGAAGCGATCGATATACGTCGCCCCCAGCAGCCCGGAAAGTCCCGAGCACCATGAGTACGCCGAGACCGCGGTGGCAAATGCAGCGGGTGTAATCTGAAAGCTGCGCATGATCTGCGGGCCGAGCGGCATCATCACCATGAAGTCCATGATGATGGTGAACTGGGTGAGTGCGAGCAGCCACAGCAGGCGCCGCTCGCGAGTTGAATCGAGACTATACATAGCCATCCTGATTGAATTTATTCTTTTGGACGCGGCGTGTGCGATTCAAGGTCTAGTCGTCGATAGACTCATGGACCGCAACCGCGCCGCGCTTCCAGTAACTGGAGGCGCGAATGCGGGTTTTATCGATACCGCGTTCC
>NZ_CAXTGZ010000185.1:0-10241 GCF_964243625.1 uncultured Caballeronia sp. | reverse complement strand
GATGGCCGAAGCCGCGCGTCGCGGACACACGATCTACGCGTGCGAGCCGCAGCACCTGGCCTGGGTGTCGGGCAAGGTCGAAGGGTTGGTGCAACGCGTGTCCATAGTCGGCGACGTGGCGGATTCCGCGCGTTCGCCGTGGTACTCGGCCGCAACGCCGGAACTGCGCGATCTGAAGCAGTTCGATGCCGTTCTGATGCGCAAAGACCCGCCGTTCGACATGGAATACGTGACGACCACCTGGCTGCTCGAATTGGCCGAGCGTACCGGTGCACGCATCTTCAACAAGCCGCAGGCAATCCGCGACCACTCCGAAAAACTCGCAATCGGCGAATGGCCGCAATTCGTCGTGCCGACGCTGGTCACCCGTGACGCCGACCGGCTGCGCGCGTTCCACGCAGAGCACGGCGACGTGATCCTGAAGCCGCTCGACGGCATGGGCGGCATGGGCGTGTTCCGCGTGAAAGCCGATGGCATGAACCTCGGCACGATCGTGGAAATGCTGAGCGACAACGGCGCGCGCAGCGTCATGGCGCAGAAGTTCATCCCGCAAATCACCGATGGCGACAAACGTATTCTGATCATCGGCGGGCAGCCGGTGCCGTATTCGCTTGCGCGGATTCCGCAAGGCAACGAAGTACGCGGCAATCTGGCCGCCGGTGGCTTGGGACGCGCGCAACCGCTGACCGAGAACGACCGCAAGATCGCTGAAACGCTGGGGCAGACGCTGTTCAATCGCGGCCTGCTGCTGGTCGGGCTCGACGCCATCGGCGACTATCTCACCGAAGTGAACGTCACGAGCCCGACGTGCTTCCGCGAGATCATGGATCAGACCGGGTTCGATGTGGCGGGAATGTTTATCGATGCACTGGAGCGTGCTGTTGCAATTTAGAGGTGCCTGTCAAAGTGGCAGCCGGGCAGTTGAATCCGTCCGGACTGCTACAATCTGCCACTCATGAGATTCGTTTCGCGGTGCGATCCGGCCCCGAAATTGAAAGTGAGAATTTGCCGCAACGTGTTTCATATTGCGCTGCGCAAGAGTGCAAAATCCGACTAAGCTTGCAACATGCGGGCTTTTCGACGCTTTTGCATCCGGATCGATGTTTGCGGTCGCTTTTTAATTGCGCGCATATAACAGCAAGTTCCCACGATTTCCGACGTATCTCGTCGTTTTGGGGCAGCACACTCTGATATGGCTGGCATTCTGATCATTGCTCACGCACCTTTCGCTTCGGCGCTACGTGAGTGCATTTCCCACATTTACGGCGGTTTGCCCGCGCGCATCGGCGTGATCGATGTGATGCCGGACTGCGATCCTGTAGAGGTGCGTGCGTTCGCGCGCTCCGAGATCGACCGTCTGAAGGAAGAGAACGGCGCGATCGTTCTCACCGATGTTTTCGGCGCAACGCCCGCGAACATTGCGCAGAGCCTCGCAAGCGACACGGTTCGCGTGCTGGCCGGCGTCAACCTGCCCATGCTCGTGCGCGCCGTGTGCTACCGGACCACGCCACTGGAAACGATGGCCGAAAAGTCGCTCCAGGGTGGATCGAAGGGCATTCAGGAGCTGGACGCGTCGACACCTGCAAATCCTTGCGCAATGGCGAGCGCCGCTGCAGCGGCGAGTTGTGCGGTGAAATCGGCGGCGGTTGCCAGCGAACCGGAAAAAGTAGTCAGTCATTAAAACCAAGGCACCTGCACGAGTCAGCCCTTTCACCTAGCGCCCGGAGCATCATGCTGCAACAAGAAACAACGATTGTGAACAAGCTGGGTCTGCACGCGCGTGCCTCAGCGAAGCTCACACAACTGGCAGGAAGTTTTCAATGCGAGATCTGGATGAGCCGCAACGGCCGCCGGATCAACGCAAAAAGCATCATGGGAGTGATGATGCTGGCGGCGGGAATCGGCAGCACGGTGACGATCGAAACCGAGGGCGCCGACGAAGCCGAGGCCATGAAGGCCGTTCTCGCCTTGATCGCCGACAAATTTGGCGAAGGCCAATGAGTTTGTCATCGAAGATGTTTTGAAGAGAGCCGCGTTCCAACGCGGCTTTTTTTATGCGTTGCTGCAGCGCAAACGGTGAGGGACCGCGTTCGAATTTATAATGAGGCGCGCAATCGTATGTTCGGGCATCGCCAGCCTGCAAATACGACGCAACCGCGATCCACCCTAACCAGAGAGGTGCGCGTGTCGTTCACGCTGCATGGAATCCCAGTCTCCCGCGGCATTGCCATTGGCCGTGCGTATCTGATCGCGGCCGCCGCGCTGGATGTCGACCATTACCTCGTCGAGCCGGATCGTATCGACGGTGAGATCGAACGCTTTCACGCAGCCCAGGCGCAGGTCCACGCGGAGCTCGACGCGCTGCGTGAGGACCTCGCGGCCGATGCCCCCAGCGAAATGGGCGCCTTCATCAACGTCCATTCCATGATCCTGAACGACGCCATGCTCGTTCACGAAACCATCGATCTGGTGCGGACCCGCCGATACAACGTGGAATGGGCGCTCACCGAGCAGCTTGAGATACTGAGCCGCCATTTCGACGATATCGAAGACGAATATCTGCGCGAACGCAAGGCTGATATCCAGCAGGTCGTCGAACGCGTGTTGAAGGCGCTGGCGGGCGCTCCGTCCACGGCGACGCTCGTGGTCGATGGCGCCGCAACCAACGGTCACAACGACATGATCGTGGTCGCGCATGACATTGCGCCGGCCGACATGCTGCAGTTCAAGACGCAGGCGTTCAAGGGTTTTGTCACGGACCTGGGCGGACGCACGTCGCACACGGCGATCGTGGCGCGCAGCCTGGGCATTCCGGCATCGGTAGGTGTGCAGCAGGCGAGCGCGTTGATCCGGCAGAACGATCTGATCATCGTGGACGGCGATCACGGCATTGTGATCGTGGATCCCGCGCCGATCGTGCTCGAAGAATATTCGTATCGGCAAAGCGAGAAGGTGCTCGAACAGAGGAAGCTTCAGCGCCTCAAGTTCTCGCCCACGCAGACGCTCGACGGCACGAAGATCGACTTGTGCGCGAACATCGAGTTGCCCGACGACGCAAAGACCGCGCTCGATGCCGGCGCAATGGGCGTCGGCCTGTTCCGCAGCGAATTCCTGTTCATGAACCACAAGGACGAGCGGCCGGAGGAAGAGGAGCAATTCGAGGCCTACAAACGGGCCATCGAACTGATGAACGGCCGGCCGGTGACCATCCGGACAATCGATGTCGGCGCCGACAAGCCGCTTGAATCGATGAGCAGCGGCGACGGCTACGAGACCGCGCAAAACCCGGCGCTCGGCTTGCGCGCGATCCGCTGGAGCCTGTCCGAACCGCAGATGTTCATGACGCAACTGCGCGCCATCCTGCGTGCATCGGCGTTTGGCCGGGCGAAGATCCTGATCCCGATGCTCGCGCACGCGCAGGAGATCGACCAGACGCTCGACCTGATCCACGAAGCGAAGCGTCAGCTTGACAGCGCCGGTATCGAATACGACCGCAATGTGCAGGTCGGCGCGATGATCGAGATTCCAGCCGCGGCAATTGCGGTGCGCCTGTTCCTGAAGCGGCTCGATTTCCTGTCGATCGGGACAAACGATCTGATCCAGTACACGCTTGCCATCGACCGCGCGGATAACGCTGTAGCGCATCTTTATGATCCGCTGCACCCCGCTGTGCTGCACTTGATCGCGTTCACGTTGCGCGAAGCGAAAGCCGCAGGCGTGCCAGTTTCAGTGTGCGGCGAAATGGCCGGCGACCCGAGCGTGACGCGCCTCCTGCTCGGCATGGGGCTGACCGAATTTTCGATGCACCCCAGTCAGTTGCTGGTCGTCAAGCAGGAGATCCTGCGCGCGGATCTGAAGGCCTTGAACAAGCCCGTCGCGGACGTGCTTGCAGCGTATGAACCCGCGGAATTGCTTGCGGCCCTGGCGGTGCTTCAGAAGGCTTGAGCCAGCAGTTTCTTGTCGGCTATCAGCTTGTCCACCACGCGCATCACGAATTCAGGCGTGATGATCGACGTGCACTGGAACCGCTGCGCCCTGTCCGCGCGGCGGGGGCACCACGCGAAGTCCGTGGCTTCGAACTCGGCGGTCGTGTCGTTGAAGCAGCTATTGCAGCCATGAAAATTGATCACGCGATACGGCGTGCGAAATTCCGTCGATGGATGCGAAAACCCGCTGATCATCACAACGGGCGTGCCCGCGGCCCACGCGAGCCACGACAACCCGCTTCCCAGTCCGATAAAAAAATCCGCGTGATTCAACAGGCTCAAACGTTCCTGCAATGGCCGGTTGCCGGTGAAATCCTCGGCGCCTTCGGGCATCGTGTTCATGTATTCGGCGTTGCCGTATGACTGCTCTTTATCGATGCACAGGACGCGGTAGCCGAGTGTTTGCAAATGCGCGATCAACGTTGGCCAGCCGCGCGGGTTGTTCCAGTACTTGCATTGCGCAGTCGATTGCGTCGCGATGCAAACATAACGCTCCTTGATCGGGCGGGATTTATCGGCGATGACCACGTTCGGGCGGCGTTCCTCGCAAGGCACGCCGAGCAGGTAGGCAATCATGTCCTGCATGTTGCTCACGCGTGGGTCGGTCGGTTGATGATCGCGCTCTGAAAATGGCTTGAGCAGACCGATGTAGTACGTAGCGTAGAACGTATCCGCCTGACTGTTCAGTTCTTCGTCGGTTTCAATATGCAGACGCGGATAACCCTCGCGGAAAAGCGGCTGCAGATGCGGCCCCAGCGGCATGTGCAGTTCGCAATTGTGCTGCTCGCGAAATGCATCGATGACCGGCATCCACGCAATCGAATCGCCGAGCGCAAGCGGCGCCATGCGTAATGCCACTTTCTTGTTGGCCGCATTGAAGGTGTGGGAGAAGACGAGGCGCTGACCGTCAAACACTTCTAGCAGGAAACGCACGAAATATTTGCGTCGGCTCGTGACTATTGAGTTGGCTTCCACAGCTTCGTCAAGTACGACGTTGAACGTGTCCAGGTCGATCATGCGAACGCGCCAGCCATCCACCGGCACTTGCACTCGGCATCCATAGTTGAAGTCGAAGCGGACTCCTTCGGCGCCGCTCAGTGCCGGTGGGCCCGGGCGTGCAAATTCAGTTTCATTCCGGCCGCGCTGCGTGCTTTGGCTTGCTGTCTCACTCACGTGTTGCTCCAATCGCTTTAAGGTTCAGCAGCCACGATAAGGCAGCCGAACCATCAGCTAAATTGGAGGAATCTTAAATTTGAGACAACGCATGCAGGCGACGCGCGAAAGGCACTATTTCGCCGTATGTGATCCGCAAACAGGGCAGTCCGCCTGCCTTGCAATGCGCATGGTGTTCCACTCCATGCGCAGCGAATCGAGCATCATCAGGCGTCCTTGCAATGTCGTGCCGAAGCCGCCAATCAGACGCAGCGCCTCCGCCGCCTGCATCGTGCCGATGATGCCGACCGTCGGCGAGAAGACGCCCATGGTCGAGCAGGCCACCTCTTCGAACGCGTCGTCAGGCGGGAACACGCACGCGTAGCACGGCGATTGCGCGGAGCGAAAATCGAAGGTGCTGATCTGGCCGTCAAAGCGGAGCGCGGCGCCCGAGATCAGCGGCACGCCATGCGCGTAACAGGCCGCGTTGATGGCGTGGCGGGTGGCGAAGTTATCGGTGCAATCGAGTACGACAGTCGCGTGCGGGACGTTGTCGTTCAGCCATTGCGCGTCGGCGCGCGTGGCGACCGCGTTCACCTTGACATCGGGGTTGAGCGCGGCGAGCGTCTTGCGCGCCGAGTCCACCTTGGGTTCACCCACGGATGCCGTGGCGTGGACGATCTGGCGCTGGAGATTGGTGAGATCGACGGTATCGGCATCGACCAGCGTCATCTCGCCGATACCCGCCGCCGCCAGGTACATCGCCGCCGGGGCGCCAAGGCCGCCTGCGCCAATGATCATCACGTGCGCATACAGAAAGCGTTGTTGCGCTTCGATGCCGATTTCATCGACGAGAATATGGCGGGAGTAGCGGAGAAGCTGATCGTCGTTCATCGGGCGCTCGAGTGGGCAATGACCGGCGCGGCGGTCAGGAAGCGCCTATTTTAAGCGCGAGGCAGCAAAGGCAGGAAAACCCGGCAAGGCAGAAACGAAAACGCCGCCCACATGGGGCGGCGTTTGATCTGGCTGGCCGAAAATCTTACTGCGTAGCCGATGCCGGCACGGGCGCCGAAGCAGGCGCCGCAGCGTCCGATCCAGGCGTTGCCGGCAAGGCCGGCTGCACCGCGATCGGAGCGGATGCCGATGGCGTCGGCTTGTCCTGCGCAAGCTTGCGCTCGGAGTACGACTTCGACTCCTGAACCGGTTTGCCTTCAAGCTTGTTCAGGCCTTGGGCAAGCATGAAGTCGTCCGCACTGCCGAACTCGACAGGCTTTCTCTCACGATCCTTCCGGCGCTGCTCAGGCGTCTTCTTGTCGTTCTGCTCTTCAAGAATCCGCAGTTGCTCGAGCCGGTCTGCTTCGCGGGCTTCCTGTTCCTTCTTCTCGTTCGGGTCCTGCGTGTTCGCCAAGTGGTTCGAATAATCCACTTCCCGCGTCACGAGTGCGTCGTCCGGATCGCCTTCCGCGTATTGATCGACCGGAACGTCAGGACGGATGCCCTTGTTCTGAATCGACTTGCCGCTCGGCGTGTAGTAGTACGCGGTAGTCAGGCGCAGCGCGGTGTCCGCGGTCATCGGCCGGACGGTCTGCACCGAACCCTTGCCGAACGTGGTCTTGCCGACGATCAACGCACGATGATGATCCTGCAGCGCACCCGCCACGATCTCCGAGGCCGACGCCGAATACGCGTTGGTCAGCACGACCATGGGCACCTTCTTGAAGATTTCCGGCAGGTTCTTCAGCGGATCGGAGTCGAATGACGGCAAGCGATAGTTGTCGTACGTATCGCGGAAAGTCTGCTTCGCGTCCGCAATCTGGCCGTTGGTGGACACCACCACCGCATTGTCCGGCAGGAACGCTCCGGCCACGCCGACGGCGCTTTGCAGCAGGCCGCCGCCGTTGTTGCGAAGGTCGAGCACGAGACCCTTCAGGTCGGGCTGCTGACGCGCGAGATCCTGCAGCTTCGCGGCGAGATCAGGCACCGTGCGCTCCTGGAAGCTCGTGATGCGGATGTAGCCATAACCGGGCGCCGGGATCTTCATCTTCACGCTTTGCACGCGAATGAGCGCGCGCGTGACCGTGATCGGGAACGTCCGGTCGTCGGTCTTGCGGAAAATGGTCAGCGTAACCTTGGTACCCGGATCGCCGCGCATTTGCTTGACGGCGTTGTCGAGCGTCATGCCGCGCACCGGCTTGTCGTTGATACGCGTGATCAGGTCGCCTGGACGAATGCCGGCGCGAAACGCCGGCGTGTCTTCGATAGGCGAAATCACCTTGATCAGTCCGTCTTCCGACGAGATCTCGATACCGAGCCCGGCGAACCGGCCCTTGGTCTGTTCCTGCAACTCTTCGTAGTCGGTCTTGTCGAGATACGACGAGTGCGGGTCGAGGCTCGACACCATGCCTTTGATGGCGGCGGTGAGGAGTTTTTTATCGTCGACCGGTTCGACGTATTCATGCTTGATTTGCCCGAAGACTTCGGCAAACAACCGCAGTTGATCTAGCGGGAGAGGCGCGGTAGCGGCTTGCTGGGCAGATGCGGAGAGTTGCAGCGTGGCAAATGCGCCGGTAGCAAGGCCCGCGGCGATCAGGCCGATGTTTTTCAGGTTCTTTCGCATAGAGTCTGTTGCGGTCGGAAGCGGATTAGGCTGCGTCGTGGTTGACTGGGCAGTATAACTGCAAGCCCCGGACCACGACTTAAACGCAGCTTAAACGGCGTCCGCCGGCATGGTGGGTAAATTCTTTTCGAAGCCGCGGTTTATTAAAGCGGTAATCCCTGCGCAAATGTCGGGCCCGGCTTATGGGACTTCAGCAAAAAGACCTGATGAAGATTTATGGAGGCCAGTATGAATCGTCTCAACCAGAGATGTCGAATGGGCCTTGGCAAGTATCCAAACAGCTTCGCAGACGATTCGAGCGTGGTTGATCTCGCATCGTCTGCCGGTCAGGCTTGGGATTTGGGCGGAAAGCCCGCTTATCCTGCCTTCCCCTGCTTTGCGACTGCAGCCTGCGCCTTCGCTATGGCATCGGGGTCGCCGAGATAATAGTGCTTGATCGGTTTCAGGTTTTCGTCGAGTTCATAAACGAGCGGCACGCCATTCGGGATATTCAATCCGACGATATCGTCGTCTGAAATCCCATCCAGATATTTGATCAGCGCACGCATGGAGTTTCCATGCGCTGCGATCAGCACGCGTCTTCCCGACTTGACGGCCGGTCCGATGGACTCGTTCCACATGGGCAGCACGCGTGCGACCGTGTCTTTCAGGCACTCGGTCAGCGGCAGCTCTTCGCGCGGCACTTTCGCATAGCGCGGATCGTTGAACGACGTGCGTTCGTCCGACGGATCGAGAGCCGGCGGCGGCGTATCGTAGCTTCTGCGCCAGACCAGCACTTGCTCGTCGCCGTATTGCTTCGCTGTCTCAGCCTTGTTCAATCCCGCGAGCGCACCGTAGTGCCGCTCGTTCAGCCGCCACGAATGCACGACGGGCAGATACATCTCGTCCATTTGATCCTGCACGTGCCAGAGCGTGCGGATTGCGCGCTTGAGCACCGAGGTGTACGCAATGTCGAAACTGAAACCCGCTTCTTTCAACAGCACGCCGGCTTGCTGCGCTTCGCGGACGCCTTGTTCCGTCAGGTCGACGTCGACCCAGCCTGTGAATCGGTTTTCCTTGTTCCACGTGGATTCGCCGTGGCGGATGAGCACTAGCTTGTACATGATGTCCGTTTAGAGGTCGGTTAGTTGGGAAGCCTGTTAAGAAGCAGCAAGAAGCGGAAAACTGGCATCGATTTTGTGCGGCAACGCGCTTCGGCGCAACTCAGCCGATCGGCCGATGCCTTTACGGAGAACGGTTATTTTATAATGGCTGGATTGTCCTGATTTTTTTACGGCTTTTCTTTTCTCCACACTCCCAATCCGGCGGTCCCGAAGTGAAGTTTTTCACCGATTACACCAACCTTGTACTTATCGCCGTCCTCCTCATTTCGGGCGGGTTGCTGCTGTGGCCAACGCTTATGCGGCGCGGCCGCGGCGCCGTTTCACCGGCCGACGCGGTCCTTTTGATCAACCGGCGCAACGCCTCGATCATCGACCTGCGGCCGGTCTCCGAGTACTCGCAAGGGCACATTCCAGCCGCGAAAAACTTTGGTTTGGCGGAGCTCCAAGCAAAAGTTGGCCAAATCGCCAAGAATAAGAGCAATCCGGTCTTGCTCGTTTGCCAGACCGGGCAACAGTCCCAGAAGGCGAGCCAGATTGTGAGCGATGCAGGCTACGCCGAGGTCCATGTATTGCAAGGCGGACTGGATGCCTGGCAAAAAGCTGGCATGCCGGTCGTGAAACAAGGAGCCCTAAAGTGAACAAAGTAATCATGTACAGCACGCAAGTGTGCCCGTATTGCCAGATGGCCGAACGTCTACTAAAGTCGCGCGGCGTGGAAAATGTCGAGAAGGTGCTGATCGACCGTGATCCTGCAAAACGTGAAGAAATGATGACGCGTACGGGCCGACGGACGGTGCCGCAGGTGTTTATCGGCGAAACGCATGTCGGCGGGTACGACGATCTGTCAGCGCTCGACCGCAAAGGCGGCCTGATGCCGCTGCTCGAAGCGGCCTGAACGCATTGCCGGCAGCAAAGCAGCCCGTGGCATCGATCCGGAAAAACCGGAAACGCCGCGGGCTGCACTTTAAATAATCAAGGGAATCAACATGTCTGACGACAACAACCAACCGTTCTTCAACATCCAGCGCATCTACTTGAAGGATATGTCGCTCGAGCAGCCCAATTCGCCGGGAATTTTCCTCGAGCAGGACATGCCGTCGGTGGAAGTGGAAGTGGACGTGAAGGCCGAGCGCCTGGCAGAAAGCGTGTTCGAAGTGCTGGTGACGGGCACCGTGACCGCGAAGGTGTCGGACAAGGTCGCGTTCCTGATCGAAGCGAAGCAAGCCGGCATTTTCGATATCCGCAACATCCCGGCTGACCAGATCGATCCGCTCGTCGGTATTGCTTGCCCGACCATCCTGTTTCCGTACCTGCGCTCGAACATTGCTGACGCCATCACGCGCGCCGGTTTCCCGCCGATCCACCTCGCGGAAATCAACTTCC
>NZ_CAXTGZ010000184.1:0-10281 GCF_964243625.1 uncultured Caballeronia sp. | reverse complement strand
TTCGGGGCGTTCGTGCGTGATGTCGCGGCCATCGAGCATGATGGTGCCGGTGGTCGGCGTGACGAAACCTGCGACCATCTGCAGAGTCGTGGTCTTGCCGCAACCGGAAGGACCGAGCAACGACAAGAACTCACCGCGTTCAACTTCGAGGTCGATCTGCTCGATTGCCGTGAAGTCGCCGTAGCGCTTCGAGATGCCTTTGAGTGTCAGAAAGCTCATGGGGGTTCTTGTCTGCTTATGTTTGATTTCAGCGTTCGACAGTGCGATTCCAGCGATCCGTCCATTCCGTCCGATGCTGGTTGATCGTCGTCCAGTCGACCGCGATCAGTTTGGCGATCTGTTCGGGTCCATAAGGCACGCGCGCCGCGACTTCAGGCGTCAACTGCACCGTCTTGTTGACCGGGCCGAGACCAATCGCCTGGGCCTGAATCGTCTGCACTTCCGGGCTCAGCAAATACTGGATGAATTGCTGCGACAAAGCAGGTTGCGCATTTTCCGCGACCGCGCATGCAGCGACTTGCAGCGCTACACCGCCCTCTTTCGGATAAAAGAACTTCAGCGGAAAGCCCGTGTTCTGCAACGCGACAGCACGACCGCTTCCATACGGCGCGAGGATCACATCGCCGCTTTGCATCAAGCCGTCCATCTCGCCGGGCGTGGGGGCCCACGAAAGCACATCGGGGGCGACCTGTTTTGTGATCGTGTTGAAACCCGGATCAATGTTCTTCTCGCCGCCGCCATTCATGCGCGCCAGCATCACGAGCGTGTGCAGCCCATAGGTATTCGTGATCGGAGGAACACCGAGCTTGCCCTTCAGGCGTTTATCGGTAAGGACGTTCCATGAGTCCGGTGCGGGCAGGCCCATCTTCTTGAAGGCGTCCGCGTTGTAACCGATGCCTGTTGCCACCATGCCCACGCCCACGGACGTCGGGCCAAGACGCGAAAGCGGGTACAGGTCCTTCATGACCGGCGCTTCTTCGATCTTTCCGCACAGACCCGCCTGCATGGCCTGATACATCGGGCCGTCGTCCATCACGGCGACGTTGATCTGCTGATGACCCTTTTGCGCCTGCAATTTGGCGAGCGTATCGCTGGAGTTGCCTGCCACGTAGACGATCTTCACGTCATGCGCTTTCTCGAACGGCGGAATGATTTTTTGCCGATACATGGTTTCGTTCGAGCCCCCGACGTTCGCGACATACAGGGTCGTCTCGGCCTGCGCGAGGAGCGGCGCGCCGAATGCGCCGATTGCGCCTGCAACGCCCAGTGCAAGTGCGCACTGTCGCAGAGAGGAACGGGAAGACGACGAGCGACGGACGTGCTGCAGTTCTTTCATGGTTTCTCCAGACGGTGCAGGGTCGGATGTTCAACGAATGTGGGGTGGACGAATTTATTTTGTTCGCCGCGGGGCATATCGTCCAATACGAATAAAATAACTACCCATACAACAATGATATGGGTTGCCTGAGATGAATCTGAAGCATATCGAGGCGTTCCGTGCCGTCATGCTCGCCGGTTCCATGACCGCCGCAGCCAAGGAGCTGTTCACTTCGCAGCCCAATATCAGTCGCCTGATCACGCAACTCGAACGTGAAACCGGGCTGCAGTTGTTCCTGCGCAGCGGTGTGCGGCTGATTCCGACGAGCGAAGGGAATTCGTTCTTCCGCGAAGTGGAGCGTGCGTATGTAGGCCTGCAAGGGCTGACAAATGCTGCAGCGCAAATCAAGAATCTCGGCACCGGCCGATTGCGCATTGCAGCAATGCCATCGGCGGGCATGACGCTCGTGCCGCATGCGATCCAGCGCTTCCAGGCGAAGTATCCGGAGGTGACCGTGTCGCTGCATGTGAATACGTCGGGGACGGTCAACCACTGGACCAGTTCGCAGTTCTGCGATCTTGGCGTTGCGATCTATTCGAGCGAGGCGTCGAATTGCGAGGTCGAGCTGTTGTCGAAGGTCGCGGCGGTGTGCGTGCTTCCGGCCGGACATCGGCTGGCCAAGAAGACGTCGCTCAAGCCGAAGGATTTCGAAGGCGAACCGTTCGTTTCGCTATGTCACGGCGACGGCACCCGTGCGCAGATGGACGAGGCGTTCACGCGTGCAGGCGTCGAACGCGTGCTCGCGATCGAGGCGCAATACGCCGCCATTTGCTGCGAGATGGTCCGGTGCGGAATGGGTGTGACGCTCGCGCATCCCCTCGTGGCGCAGGACTTCGCAGGGCCGGATATTGCGATCCGGCCATTCACGCCGTCCGTGATGTTCCCGATGTATCTGCTATTCCCGCCGCATCAGCCCAGGGCGCGCCTGACCATGGATTTCGTCGATATGCTCAGGGAAACGCATGATGAGCAGCTTGCGTCAATGGACAAGCCGCAGCGTTTGAAGCGGGCGTGATCGCCGTACGTTCGCCTTCCAACCATCCTTTAACGTAATAACTAATGCCACCTGTTCTCGAAACCAGCCGTCTCACTCTTCGTCCTCCGCAACACAGCGACTTCCACGATATCCACGTCATGTGGTCCGATATCAATGTCGTTCGCCATGTCACGGGCGTTCCATTTACCAAAGAAGAAGCATGGGCGCGGCTGCTCAGAAGCGCGGGGCATTGGTCACTGATGGGCTTCGGGTATTGGGTCGTCAGCGAAAAGCACAGCGGCGCGTTCCTGGGCGAAGTCGGCTTCGGGCAGTACAAGCGCGGTATCGATTCATCGTTCGATGCAAACCCGGAGGCCGGCTGGATGCTGACCTCGGCGGCGCAGGGAAGGGGCTATGGAACCGAAGCCGTGCAAGCTGCGTTGCAGTGGTCGGATGCGCGCTGGCCGCAAGGAGAGACGGTCTGCATTATCTCGCCTGCGAATGAAGCGTCATTGGCACTTGCCGCCAAATGCGCTTTCGAGGAAGTTCGCAGCGATACCTACAAGGGCAAACCTACGCTCGTGTTGCATCGAAAGGCGAATGCGATCGTAATCAGCGCGCAGTAACATCGATCGAAACACCGTCGGGGACGAAGATGCGCGCTCGCTTCAACAGCTTGGTACGTGGCCTGATCGTGATCGGTCTGGCAAGCAATCTAGGTAACGCTGTGGCGCAGGAGGAAGCCGCAAGCGCCGTGCAGGGTGAAGAGCCCGCGCAGGCGGCGACTCCGCGCCCTGCGTCGGGACCGACTGCAAACACGCTTCGTCCCGAACGCACACGCGCCGCCAAAGCCACACCGTCGAGCGACGCCAAACCCGATAACGCCATTCCCGTCCCGCCCGAAGCACAATCCGTCACGCAGCACTCCATCAAGCTCGACGGCAAGAAGATCGATTACACCGCCACGGCCGGCAATCTGCTCTTGCGCAACAACGCGGGTCAGGCCGAAGCCAGCATCTTTTATGTGGCTTACACGTCGGACCCAAAGCACGCCGCCACGCGCCCCATCACCTTTCTGTTCAACGGCGGACCCGGCGCGGGCACCATGTTCCTGCTGATGGGATCGTTCGGACCGAAACGCGCGCATACATCGAGTCCGGACATCACGCCGCTCGCGCCCTACGTGCTCGCGGATAACCCGGACAGTCTGATCGATACCACCGATCTGGTTTTCATCGATGCCCCCGGCGCGGGCTTTTCACGCATCGTGGGCCATGCAACCGGCAAGCAGTTCTGGGGCGTCGACGAAGACCTCGGCGCGTTCGAGCGTTTCATCGAGCGATACCTGAGCGTCAACCAGCGCTGGAACTCGCCGAAGTATTTGCTGGGCGAATCGTATGGCACGGCGCGCGCCGCGATGCTTGCGTACCAGTTGAGCCAGAGCAACATTGCGTTGAACGGCGTGGTGCTGATGTCGTCGGTGCTCAACTCGGCCACGCGCGCACCTGGCACCGACCTGGAAGCGGTGAGCTATTTGCCCACATACGCCGCCATCGCGTGGTATCACGACAAGCTCATGCCGAAGCCGCCCAACTTGCAGACGTATCTCGATGAGGTCCGCGCCTTCGCCGCCGGCCCCTATGCGCAAGCTTTAGCTCAAGGCGACGCCTTGCCCGATGCCGAGCGCGATGCAATCGCGGCGCGCGTCGCCGGCTACACGGGCCTCACCGTCGAATATGTGAAAGAGACGCGGCTCGAAATCTGGCCATCGCGGTTTCGCAAGCAACTGCTGCGCGGGGAATCACGCAGTCTCGGACGATACGACGCGCGCTTTGAAGGGATCGACTATGACGACGCCGCCGAGCGTCCCGACTACGACGCTTCGGTCACCAGCGTGTCGAGCGCGTTCGATGCCGCGATGCATCAGCATCTCGTGCAGGACCTGCATTTCGAAGCGCCGGATGCGTATCGCGTATTCAACGACAACGCGTTGTCGCAGTGGAACTGGAAGCATCGTGCGTCATGGGGCGAGCAGTTGTCGCAGCCTTACGCGGCAGGCGACCTTGCCGCAGCGATGCGGCAGAATCCGCGCCTTCGCGTGCTGTCGCTCAATGGCTACTTCGATCTCGCGACGCCGTTTTTCCAGACCGAATACGACCTGTCGCACATGGGACTGGACAAATCCTTGCGGCCGAACATCCAGCGCGCGTATTACCCGACAGGCCACATGATCTATCTCGACGATGCATCGCTGCATGCGCTCAAGGGCGACCTGACGCGTTTTTATAAAGCGGACGGCGCGGCGAACCCCTAAAGCAACGGCAAGCCGGCATAACGCTTCACCTCGCGCAATGAAAGCATGGATTCAACCGCCGATACCCCCGGCAACACGCGCAGTACGTCGCGCATGAAGGTGCCGTAATCGTCGAGATCACGGGCCACGACTTGCAGCAGATAATCTGCAGTGCCTGAAACGTTGTGACACGCGACAATCCGCGGAATCGCCTGAATCTCGCGCTCGAACCGGTCCGACAACTTGCGGTCGTGCACGCTAAAACGCACTTGCACGAAGGCGACCAGCCCGAGTCCCAGCGCCGAGCGCGACAGGACCGCGCGATACCCTTCTATGTACCCATCCGCTTCGAGCCGCTTGAGCCGCCGCGCGCAGGGCGTTTCGCTCAAGCCGACGCGCTCGGCGAGACTTGCGTTCGTGGCCCGGCCGTCGGCCTGCAACGCGATCAGAATCGCGCGGTCTATCTTGTCGAGATCCATCTGTCACCTATCCTCCAGAGAGGATTCGAATGGTAGTGCATTCCGGCAGAAATCGGGGTTATCTGAGCGGAATGCGGCCAACAAACGTCAGGCGGGGAAATCCGTGGACCGTGCGAGACTTTCCCAGGCCTGCAGCTCGCGTTCAACGAAGGCGTTCTTTTCCCGGATGCGCGCCACGGCGTCCGTGCCCATTTGCAACCTGAGCGGCGGCGTTTGTGCCTGGACGAGCGTCAGCATTGCAAGCGCGAGGCGCTTTGGATCGCCAGGCTGCTTGCCGTTGTAGGCCTTCGCGGTAGCGCGGACCTTCCCGGCGGTATCGGCGTAATCATCGATCACGTTCTTCGACTCAACCGCCGACGATGTATCCAGGAACTCCGTGCGGAAATACCCCGGCTCGACGACCGTGACGTGAATCCCCAGCGGCATGAGTTCTGCATGCAACGACTCGGACAAACCTTCTACGGCGAACTTCGTCGACCCGTATACGCCGAAGCCCGCGCCGACCTGGTAGCCGCCCAGCGACGAAATATTGATCACGTGGCCGTTGCGTTGGCCGCGCATGATCGGCAAGACGGCGCGTGTCACATTGAGCAAACCCATGACGTTGGTCTCGTAGATGCTGCGGACTTCCGCCGCGCTCGCTTCCTCCACCGCGCCGGCCAGGCCGTAGCCCGCGTTGTTCACGAGCACATCGATCCGCCCGAACCGCTCCATCGCGAGCTTGACCGCTTCGTGCGCGGCGGCCTCGTTGGTGACGTCGAGATCGACCGGCAAGAGGGCCGCCTGTTCGCCCAACGTCTCGGTAA
The DNA here is from genome assembly GCF_964243625.1 of uncultured Caballeronia sp. Taxonomy (NCBI): domain Bacteria; kingdom Pseudomonadati; phylum Pseudomonadota; class Betaproteobacteria; order Burkholderiales; family Burkholderiaceae; genus Caballeronia; species uncultured Caballeronia sp. The sequence goes on along the minus strand of NZ_CAXTGZ010000184.1, from coordinate 4,349 downwards.
TCGCCTTCGACTTGCGCGCAGTCGCCACAACGGCGTCGCCATTGGCGAGCGCCGCGGCGGCGATCTCCGCGCCAATTCCACGCGACGCACCCGTGATGAACCAAACGCGTTTATAGCTGGCTTGATCGGTCATCTCCCTGCTCCTCACTGAATTGGAAGCCGTAGACCGGTTTCCATTAGCCAAATCGTACGCGCCGGATTGCCCGCGAAAAACGGGATCGCGGTACATTCGCCTTGAACCGCAAGTTCATAATGGAGGCAACGTGGACAAGGATTTTCTGGACGGCGTCACGATGTTTCTCGCCGTCGCCGAGCACAAGAGCTTCACGGTCGCGGGCGCGCGCCTGAAGGTGTCGGCGACCGCAGTCAGCAAATCGATCCGCGTGCTCGAACAGCGTCATGGCGTTTCGTTGTTCCAGCGCACGACCCGCCACGTGGCCCTTACCGAGGCGGGCGATGCGCTCTACAAGCGTCTGCGTCCGGCGGTGGAAGATATAGATGGCGCCTTCGAAGCGCTCAATGGCTTTCGCGACAATGCGTCCGGCACGTTGCGCGTGACCATGACGCGCTCGGCATGCACGCTGCTGATAGGACCGATGATCGAAAGGTTCCGGCTGACGCATCCCGACGTCCACCTCGATCTCACGCTCGATGAAGCCGCCGTCGATCTGGTGGAAAGCGGTTTCGACGCGGGCATCCGCCTGGGCGAAGCACTCGCCAAAGACATGGTCGCGCTCCGGCTGACGCCGGACATCACATGGTCGATAGTCGGCAGCCCCGCCTATTTCGCCAGGGCGGGACGGCCGCAAACGCCGCACGATCTTGTGGACCACGAGGGACTCCTATATCGCTTCGGCGGATCAGGCGCGCTACACAGGTGGGATTTTCAGGTCGACGACCGAAAGGTCATCGTGGACATACCCAGCAAGCTGACCGTCAACGACCGCAGTACCCTGGGCGACTTCGCGCGCAAGGGTCTCGGGTTGGCTTACATGGGCGACTTCGAGGTGAGCCGCGAACTGGCGAGCGGCGAACTGGAACAGGTGCTTTTGCCCTTCACGCCGCCAAGCGACGGCCTCTACCTCTATTTTCCTGTTCGCACGCAGTCGCAGGCGAAACTCAGGGCGTTTATCGATGCATTGAGGCCAGCGGTTTGATCAATTGGCAGCTTCATACCCATCGGTGAGCGTGTTCAAGAACGCGACCACGTCCTTGATTTCGGCTTCGTTCATCGCGGGTGCATCGCCGGGCTTGCGATCGAACGGCGCTTCCGTATTGATGTTCGACCAGTAGCGTTTGGGCAAGTCGTCGAACTTCTGCACCTTGCCGTGGGCAACCGGATAGAACTTCTCCGGATTGGTATCGCGCTGGACATAGAAGCGCACGACTTCATCGAGCGAGTGATAAATGCCGTTGTGGAAAAACGCCTTGCGCGTCGCCACGTTGCGCAACGACGGCGTCCTGAAGATGCCGCAATATTCCGACTGACCCTTCAGGTCGTGGCGCTCCGGTCCGCACGCGCCTAGATCGAAGAATTTCGGGTCGCGGTTGATTGGCAACGCGCGATTGCGCGGCACGCCAACTGCAATCAGACCGAAGTCGCTGAACTGCGGCGGCGACCCGTCTTTCGCGCGCTGGCTGATGTGACACGCGGCGCAATTGCCTTTGTTTTCGTCGTTGAAGAGCTCCAGCCCGCGCAACTCCGCTTCGTTCAGTTTCGACTTGCCCGCAAGGAACGCATCGAATTTGCTCGTGTACGGATAGAACTTCTGCGGCGTCTGCTCGAAGGCTTCGAGGGAACGCAGGATGGCATCGAATGCCTTGTCGTCCTTGTCGAATACATTTGCGCCGAACGCCTCGCGGAACTCGCCTGCATAGGGCGCGGCTTTGACCGCCGCGACGACTTGCGCCGGCGTGCTGCCCATCTCAAACGATGACGTCAGCGGTATGCGCGCCTGGTCCGCACCGTGATCCACGCGCCCGTCCCACGTCAGCCCGCCGGTCGGACCCGCATCGACGCTTTCGTCGCCTTCGTCGTCCGAGTCGTGGAAATGCTGCGTGAATTGCGGCACGGACTGCAGGTACCGAAGCGACGGCACCGCGCGAAATCCCGGCCGGTGCATATCGCTGCCGCCCAGTTGCACGGACAACCCATTCGGCGGCCCGAACGCATGGCTCGGGCTATGACACGACGCGCACGCGAGCTTGCCAGATCCCGACAGTGAAGGATCCATGAACATCTTCTCGCCCACCGATGTCATCAGCTTCACCTGTGCGAAGACCTGTGCGCGAGATTTCGCTTCGCTTGCACTGTAAGACCCGGCTTGCGGCGCCGCAGATGCTGCATGCGAATCGCAACCGGTGAGAACGATCGCGGAGACACACAAGGCGGCAAGAGACAGCGACAACGAAACGATGGATGGCATGTGCATAAGGCTTCAGAGAGAGACCGAAGCGTATGACGATCGCATGTCATTTGCGTGACATGACGAATGCCCTTCGTTATTTCCGCTGAAACCTGACACATTCTTACTTGATGAAAGCAATATTAAATGTTCCTGTCAAATCCAGTTGGGACACTGCGGCACCGGCAAACTTACACGTGCATTCCGCCGGTTCCCCAACGACCGAGACCTATCGATGAACAAAAAACTCGTCCTCGCCGTGCCCCTCACGGCGTCGATCGCAATCGGCCTGTACGCATGCGGCGGCAATGACGACAAGAAAGCCGACCTGACATCGGTGAAGAACATTGTCGTGATCTACGCGGAAAACCGCAGCTTCGACAACCTCTATGGCAGCTTCCCGGGCGCAAACGGCCTGCAAGGGGTAACCGCCGCGAGCGCGCAGCAACTCGATCGCGACGGCAGCGTGCTCCCGGTACTGCCGCCGATCTGGAATGGCCTGACCGCAACCGGCGTCACGCCCGCGGTCACGCAAGCCATGACGGCGAACTTGCCGAACGCGCCGTTTGCCATCGATGACCCCGCGGGTTTCAACACGCCGTTGTCGCTGACCACGCGCGACCTGTATCACCGTTTCTATGAAAACCAGATGCAGATCAACGGCGGCAAGAACGACAAGTTCGCCGCGTGGGCCGACTCGGGCGGGTTTGTCATGGGTCACTACAACACCAACGCCGACAAGCTGCCGCTCTACAAGATCGCGCAGCAATACACGCTCGCCGACAACTTCTTCATGGGCGCATTCGGCGGCTCGTTCCTGAACCATCAGTGGCTCGTCTGCGCGTGCACGCCGATCTATCCGAACGCGGACAAGAGCGTGGCGGCGGGGTCGATTTCATCGGTGAATGCAGATGGTGTGTCGTTGAAGGTGACGGCGGCTTCGCCGGCATCGGCGATCGCGGGCATTCCGAAGTTCGTGAACTCGGGCAACCTGACGCCCGACTTCTTCGCCATCAATACCATGCAGCCGCCGTATCAGCCAAGCGGCAACACGCCGCCAACCGGCGGCGATGCAACGCTCGCCGACCCGGCGGTCGCGACCACGCTGCCGCCGCAAACGCAGACGCATATCGGCGATCTGTTGAACGCGGCGAACGTATCGTGGGCGTGGTACGGCGGTTCGTGGGGCGCGGCGCTAGCCGACCGCACGAAGATCAGCGGCTCGACGAATTCGGTGCCGAACTTCCAGACGCACCATCAGCCGTTCAACTACTTCGCCGACCTGGCGCCGGGCACGGCCAACCGTACGCAGCATCTGCTCGATGGCGGCACGGACGGCACGGAGTTCATCAAGGCAATCGATGCCGGCACGCTGCCATCCGTCGCGTTCTACAAGCCGCAAGGCAACTTGAACGAACACGCGGGTTACACGGACGTGGCGTCCGGCGACGCGCACATTGCGAACGTGATCCAGCATCTGCAGGCAAGCCCGCAGTGGAAGAACATGATCGTGGTCGTGACCTACGATGAAAACGGTGGCTTCTGGGATCACGTCTCGCCGCCGAAGGGTGACCGCTGGGGTCCGGGCACGCGCATTCCGGCGCTCGTGATTTCGCCGTTCGCTAAAAAGGGTTACGTCGATCATACGCAATACGATACGACGTCGATCCTGCGTCTGATCACGGCGCGTTATTCGTTGCCGAAGTTGCCTGGCCTCACGGCGCGCGATGCCGCGATGGTCGCGGCCGGCGGCAAACCGATGGGCGACCTGACGGCGGCATTGGACTTCTGACAGGCAGGCTCTAGGGGCGGCGTCTTGCTGCCCGGCAAATAAAAGCGCGATGGGATTTTCCAGATCCATCGCGCTTTTCGCTTTGCAACGTGCGAGCGTTTCCGCCCTCGCCTACAGATTGATCTGGCCGCCCATCTCGACCACGCGGTTGG